>JAHBXU010000040.1 GCA_019636315.1 Planctomycetaceae bacterium
AGCCGCATCGAGTGCGCCGGCTTCCGCATCACGAATAAATCCCTCCGATGCCATCACCGTCGTCAGAGGGTGCCCGAGGTCCGTCAATCGCTGCATTCTCAGCAGCCGCTCACGCAAGTCGCTGCGGGGTTGATGCTCGGCCATGTCTTCCAGTGCGGGAGGGATCGGCTGGCCTGCGTCGACTGTGTACGCCAGACTCGCCAGCAGTCCGGGCGCATCCCGGCGAGGGAACCACCGCATCAATAGTGGAAAGTTCAGGTTGCCCCAACCGGCGATCCCAACGATCACGCCGATCAACGCACTGAAGATCGGCACGCTCACCAGCGGCATCGCCAGATAGAAGTAATCGGCAAACAGATCGCTGAAGTGAATCGCCCGCACGGTCCAATCCGGCAGATCCACATCGAAGTCATTAAAAATGTCCTTGAACTTGGGAATGATCCAGTACATCAGGAATCCCACCACGGAAAACACAATCGTCACGAGGACCCACAGGTAGCAGGTGGTGATGGCGATTGATATATCGAACCGATTCTGCAGGAGTGACGTCGTCGACGCGGCGGCCATCCGCCGCAAGGCTTGCGGCAACGTCCCCGCCGCCTGAGCCGACCGCAGTTCGGCCACCAGCGGGCGAGGAAGCCCACCGCCGATCTCCAGCGCGTCGATCAGCGTGCGGCCTTCACGAATCCGTGCCGCGATATCGCCGTAACGCTTGCGGTTGCGACTCCACAACGTGCGGGAGAAGGAATCAATCTCATCATCGAGCGGCAACCCGTATTCCACCGCCAGAGCGAGCGTCCACAAGAACTGGCTTTCGCGCGATTGCCGCGCCGACCAGTACACCACGCCCGTCACGACCATCGGCAACATGATTCCCAGCCCGAGCACGCCCATCAGCATCAGCGGCGTCAGAACCAGGAGCCAGCCGGCCAACTGGACGTTGTCGGAATCTCGTGCCTCGTTGGTCAGGACATCAATGGAATCGCGAGGATAGTTTTTGAGACCGATGCGCAGCGCGCTGACGGCAGCATAGAAGAACAACAACGCGACTAACGATGCCGTGATCGTCAGCAGCACTCCCTCGTGCAGCGAGACCAGAGTCCTCTCCAGCAGGAAAGCGACGGCGAGGAGAACCAGAATGGCCACGCCACTCAACGCCGCAATGCCCCCGGTCACGACCAGCATCGTCCGCCCTGCGCGGCGTGCAAAGCGTGTTTCCCCATGGCGCCGATTATGCTCAGCCAGGAGCAGTAATGCGCCGAGCGACGGATTTGCAATGAAGACAACCAGCGGAAGCATGACGTCTCTAGGCCAGTCCGTTGAGGAGCTTGATCAGCGGCAGGAACAACGCCAGCACGACAAATCCGAGAAACAACCCGACACCGAAGAACACCAGCGGCTGAATCAGCATGATCGCCAACCCGGCCTGGACGCGGGATCGTGTGGAGAAGACCTCGCCCGCCCGAAGCAGAATGTCGCCGAACGCATCGCCGCGCGGCGCCCAGCGAAACAGGTGCCGCAATTCGGACGAAATCTGCGGCAGCCCGCACGCGGCTCTCTCCAGCGATTCTCCCTGCTCGATGCGGGCCGCCAGTCGTCGCGCTCCTTGACGCAGATTGGCGTCATGGACCGCGGCCCCGGTCATCTGCAATGCCTCCGGCAGAGGAATACGACCGCTGACGAGCAACCCCAGCATCGAACAGAACTCGGATAGGCCGCGCATCCGCGAGGGCGTTCCAATGAGCGGAATCATCTGAAACGCATGCAGCCGTGCCGCGTGGCCAGGCAGAAACCGCGAGCCGACGAGCGCGGCTGTCAGCAACAGCACGACCGCCGGCACACCCAACCCGAGACTTATCCACACACGAGGCTCGCTCAGTTGGACCAGAAAGACCGTGATCGCGGGCAACGACACGCCAAAGTCATTGAAGATGTCGCGAAACTGCGGGACGATCCAGCCGAGGATGGCCATCCCCACAAGAAACGCCAAGGGCAACAGCAACAGCGGATAGGCCAACAGGCCCCAGTAGGTGAGCGCGGCAGCCCTCCGCCGCCGCACGCTCTGCAGAAACTGCTCCAGAAACGACCCCAACCGACCGGTTTCGATCCCTCCGCGCACCAGTCCGCGCAGGTAGCCGGGCATTCCTGTTCCGGACCGAGAGAGCACTTCGTCCAGGGGTTGCCCGCGTTCCAGCTCGTGACTCATCGTGCGAAGCACGCGCCGCAATCGACGGGAGGGTGTTTCCTCGCTGAGGGCCCGCAGCCCCGCCTCCAGCGACAGTCCGCCGGATGTCAACAGCGACACCGTCGCCGGCACATGAGGTGCGGAGCCCGTGACCCCTGGACCATCTCCTGAGTCAGCCCGTGTTGAGAAGGAGTTGTTCATCGCGGGACTCCTTCCAGAGATTGCAGCAGATCCGTCATCGGGACGAACACCGAGAGCGCATAGATCAACGTGATCAGTCCGCCGAAGACAAGCACGATGACAGGCGGCACGAGGCGACGAAACCGGTCCAGGCGAACCAACGCGCGCTGTTCGTACACCGCAGCGGCCTGTCGCAGCGAATCCGCCAGAGAACCTTGCTGCGCCCCAAAGACCATCAACCACTTCAGAAATGCGGGAATCGACCGGACGCCCGCCAACGCATCGTCCAGCGAGGCGCCGGACTCGACGTCCTTCGCAATGGCTCCTGCGGCGGACTGAAGCTTCGTGCTTCCGGAGGCGTCGCCGCTCAGTCGCACCGCATCTGGAAACGGGAGTCCGTGCTGAACAAGCACCGCCAGGACATGGGCGAATCGCGAGACGCCGACTTCGCGAGCGCCGGGAAGCCAACGCAGTCCATCCAATGACGACGGCCGGCCAAGCATCACTCCGTAAAGACGGACAACAATCCAAAGGGCGATAAGCGCCAATGGAAGACCGATGCCCCAGATCCCGACCGTCTCAGAGGCAGAGATCAGCAGGCGCAGAAACGTCGACTCCTGCATACGGAACATTTCCTGCGTCCGGTGCAACGTTGGAACGACGTAGATCAGCAGCCCCAAAAACAAGCCGTAGGCCAGCATGAGCACGATGGCGGGATAGACCATTGACAGGCGCAATTGGCGCCGGAGCCCCGAGATTGATTCGCCCACCTCGGAAATCGACTCGAGCACTTCCGCAAGTCGTCCCGTGCGAAGCCCCGCCAGCAGTAAGGCCCGATATTCGGCAGGGACGGCGGTTCCCTCCTCAGCGACCGCTTCGGTCAGTGCGACGCCACGGGCCGTGCGATCCGCGATGCGATTGGCAACATCACGTAACAGACCCTCGCTATGGGAAGCAGTCCCGCGCAAGCCGACATCCAGCGGAATCCGCGCACGAATAAATGCCCGGATCTCGTCGTTCAGCACGACGAAATCGTCAACGGACAACGATCGGCCGACAGCTCGCGCGGGAACGACAGGCTTACTCGCCATTGATCCACCGCCCGGCTCCACGGGGAAATCCGGCATCGTCATTCAGAAGTTCTCGAATTCTCGGCCCCAGTCATTGAGGGGCGTCCAGGTCCCCCCGCTGGCCCGCGAGCCCTGCATGGCCGCACTGTTCGTCGGACAGCCACGCGACGGCGGATACTCTATCAACACCGCGCACCCCACCGATACCAACAGGCGACCGCAGGGAAAGCACGATCGCGACGCAGGTTTCGGGAAGGGGCGACGGTCACTTTGGGCTGTTTCGCCGGACGCCGCCACCACTACGCAACGACGAGCAGCAGGCGTTGGGACAAAATTCAGAAATTTCCCAAGCCATCCCATTCACACCGTGCCCCAGACAGGGGTTCGCTTTTTGCGGCTTGCGTCCGGCTCACACGGAGATCGGCGCTGACTTCACATGCAATGGAAGCCGGCCGACAGAGGAGCAGTGACTCTCCAGCCGGTATACCGCGGCGGGGCTGATATGCTGTAAGATCTCCGCATCGACGGAAGTCTCTCAGGGTGACCCTAGTTGCAGGTTGCGCTCGATGTCGTATCGTGCCGTCAAACGTCTGTTGGGCGAAACGAGCCTGGAGCGGAAATGCCGCTTCCTGTTCGGCAGCAGTCTCATGGCGCTGATCACGGGCAGCTTCTATTTCTACGCACAACTCAACCTGCGCATCATCCGCGACCAGAATCAGAAGCAAGCCAGCCTGCTCGTGGCGCCCAGGCTGTTGGCCGAGCATTCCTTGCACGCCGGACTGGATGAACAGTACCAGCCGATCTTTCGCGAACTGGCGGGATCCACGCAGACCGTCCCCGACGTGATTGGGGATTATCGCTTCAACCTGTTTCAGGTTCCCGACCTCGATTCGCTCGAGCCCGGAGACGACATCCCAGACCTGATTCGACGGCCAAGCGACCGCGCCGAGTACCAGGCGATTGAAGAGCTGGTCAAGCGATACCGCGCTCACCGCAAGCGCGGCGACACCGCCCCGCTGGAAAAAGTCGTCGAAAAACCGGAGACCGACGAGTTTCAGTATTACCGGGTCGTCCTGGCGACGAAGTCCTGCGTCAAATGCCATGCCGAACGCCAGAACAACGCCCAGCTCAAGGAAGGGGACATGCTGGGCGTGGCGTATATCTCAATTCCGCTCTCCAAGACGAATCGCGACGTTAAACTCAATAATGCGATCCTGATCATCATCGCGCTCGTCACTGCGTCGCTGGCGATGGCGGCCCAGTACGCCATCGTCCGTTCCGTCATCGTCAAACCGCTCCTGCACCTGACCGACGTGAGCGATGCCATCGCCCACGGAGAACTCGACCAGCGGGCCGACATCCGTACGGGCGACGAGTTCGAAGAACTCAGTCACGCGTTCAACCGCATGTTGCGCCATCTCGTGACGGTTCAGGATGAACTGAAAGACGTCAACAACGACCTGGATTCCAAGGTCGATGAACTGGCGCGCGCGAATCTCAGCCTCCATGAGATGAACAAGATCAAAAGCGAGTTTCTCGCCACGATGAGTCACGAACTCCGGACGCCGCTCAACAGCATTCTCGGATTCAGCGACGTTCTCACCAGTGCTGAGAATCTGTCCCCCAAGCAGCGGCAGTTTCTTCGGAATATCACCACCTCGGGCCAGCAACTGCTCACGCTCATCAACGACATCCTGGATCTGGCAAAGATCGAAGCCGGGAAAATGGATCTGCACCTGGTGGAATTCTCCGTCGCCGATCTCGTCGAACGGCAGACGTTGCACATGCGACCGTTGTCGGAGAAGAAGAACATCGAGCTCCGCTGGGAGGTCGACGAGGGACTGCCGCTGGCGTTTCAGGACGCCGGCAAACTCCAGCAGATCCTGAACAACCTGCTGTCCAACGCGGTGAAGTTCACCCCCGAGGGAGGCCGCATTTACGTCCAGGCCCTGAGGGAAACCGCTGAACCTGAAACACCGCAAGGACTATCCGACTCGCATGACGGCGGGATGACGGAAACTGGTGACTGGCTGTTGCTCACCGTGGCCGACACGGGCGTCGGCATTCCCCTCGATGATCAGGAGCTTGTCTTCGAGAAGTTCCGCCAGGGACGCATGCTCCCCGATCGCGACGCCCTGACCCGCGAACATGAAGGGACGGGACTGGGACTGTCCATCGTGAAAGAGCTGTCCCGCCTGCTCAAGGGGGAAGTCACGCTGATCAGCGAGTTTGGCAAAGGAAGCACCTTCACCGTGCGCATACCGCTGCGGCTCCAGCCGTCACTCTCGCAGAGCGAAGATTCGCTCAAGTATCAGACAGTGGAGTTCCGGCGCGGCCTGACGCGCTCGGACGGCGGAGCCCCCAAATCCCCCTCGGCCGCTCCCCCTGCGGCGCTGGATGCCGGTTAAACACCCAGCGCCGGCTGGAAGCAATGCGTCGCAAACGGCCATCGGCCAGTCAGCGACCGGACCGGCTCACTCCGGCAGACGAGCCGCTTCTACTGCAGGGAATGGTCCTGACAGGGCCTTCATGAAGGCCACAAGGTCCTGCTTATCCTGGTCGGTCATTTCGAACTTCTTGACCTTCTCCGAGAGCCAAGGATTGGGGTGTCCCCCCTTGGCATACCATTCCACGACTTCCTCCAGCGTTTTCTGGCTGCCGTCGTGCATGTACGGGCCGGTGAACTCGACGTTCCGGACGGTCGGCGTTTTGAAGGCGCCCTTGTCCTTCTCGTCCAGAGTCACCCCAAATCGCCCCAGATCCGGCTCAGCCGCATCCATGCCGACACCCAGGTTGTGGTACTTCTCGTCTGTGAAGTTCGCGCCGACGTGGCAGGCTGTGCAGCCCACGCGGTCGCTGAAGAACAGCTCCATCCCCCGGAGTGCACTCTCGGACATGGGCGTCGCTTCAGCCGCGGCTTTTGCTTCCTCAAACCTGGCAAACAGTTCCGGATCTTCGTCCTTCAGGTCCGCCAGATCCTCTTCGCTGGGGAATTGTTCGAGGAACGGTTTGAGAGCCGCATGATAGTCGTAGGCCGACGGTCCCGTGACGACGGCACGCTCGAACGTTGCCAACGCTTTGCCGACGTTGTCGATCGTGACCCCTTCGTCACCGAAGATCCGCTCGAACTGAATGCGATACCCTTCGATACCTTTCAGACACTCGACGCACGCATCATGCGTGTTCCCCATCTCGATGGCATTGGCGATCGGTCCAACCGCCTGATCTTCCAAAGAGCCCGCACGGCCGTCCCAGAACTGCGGCCCGCTCAAAATCCGGTTGAAGCTCACCGGAGAATTGCGATTACCAGTCAGTGAACGAATCCCAACGCCGAACTGCGTTTGTGCGGCCCAACCCTGCGCGGGATCGTGGCAACTGGCACAACTGATCGTCTGATCGGAAGAGAGTCGCGTGTCGAAATACAACTGGCGGCCCAGCTCAATCTTCGCCCGTGTGAGCGGGTTTTCTTCGATCCCCACAATCTGGTTCGCTCCCAGACTCAGCCCCAACGGCAGCGAAATCGACAGCGGTTCGTGCACGCCGGGCGTATCCAGCCAGGCCTGAATCTCTTCGACCGTTAACGGGCCTTCGCCAGAAATTCCCGACAAGAGCGACTCATCACCAAGCATCACCTCGATTGGCAGCGCATCCCCGACCGGCGTCGTCGGCTCGGACGCGGGGGTTGCCTCTTCGATCGTCTCTGTCACGATCGCTTCGCTGACATCCGCATCCGACTCGGCCGGCGCGGCTTCCGTCTCGGCAGCCCCTGCTGATGCCGCATCGTGTTCCGCGTCCGTTTCAGTCGCCGCGCTGTCTGCCTCGGCCGGCGGGGCGGAACTCTTCTGGCTGGGACACCCGGAAAACATCACCACCGACAACAGCAAACTTCCAAGACCGCAAACACGTCCGCACTCACGAAGCGGATCACTCATGACCGATTCCTCACCTTTCCACGAGATACGATTGGGGGGGGACTCAACGAGGAGGGACTCAAATGGTGGTAGGTCGCACCGTTTGGTGGGGCTGACTTCCGATTGCCGGAAGGCCAGCAGAACCTCTGCGCTGCTCGACATCCTAGACAGCTCGTTGGGATTCGTCCAAGCAGCCGCCCGCATTCTGACAATTTCTCGACAAATGTGCGGTTTCTGCACACTCGCACACTTGCCGCGCACAACGCGACGCAGAAGCACCGCCGAGTCTTATCGCAGGTGATTGTCCCTCTGGAGCCGCGCGGATAGAATCGACCCGTGAGTGGGGATGATGCCGTCTCCGCTCGGGAGCCGTCCTTGACGGTCCGATGTTCGTCCGACGCAAGTTTTCACCAGAAGATTCGTCGTCCCATGCCTGCCGTGTCTTCCATTCAGGAACGCCCTGCGACCTCTTCGTCGCTCGAGGTGTATCTGCTCGGGATGGTCGACCTCGATGCGGCACTGGGACTGCAGGAACGTCTGGTTTTCGACACCAGCGGCCGCTGTGATACACAAGGAACGCTGCTCCTCTGTGAGCATCCGCCGGTGATCAGCATCGGGCGCGAAGGTAGCCGCTCCCAGGTGCTGGCCGACCCGCATGAGCTGGATGCAAGTGAGATCGATGTTCGCTGGATGGCTCGCGGGGGAGGAGCAATCGTCCATGCCGCCGGGCAATTGGCCGTGTACCCCATCCTGCCTCTCGATCGTCTGGGCTGCGGTCTCGCGGATTTTCGCCGGCGTCTGGAAGAGTCGCTGATCGGAGCGTGCCGCGAAATGCAAGTTCCCGTGAAGCGCTCGGACAATGCCCCGGGCCTCTGGTGCCGCGGCGGGCAATTGGCCTGCTTTGGCGCCGCCATTAAGAATTGGACGACATATCACGGGGCCTATTTGAACGTTTCCACCGATCCGGGATTCTTGAAGATGGTGGATTCGTCCCCGCCGGGGGAACGCCTGACCTCACTCGAATCCCAACTGCAGCGTCCCGTCCCGATGCACCGCGTGCGCGAAGCCGTCATGCGGCACGTGGCCGCCAACTTCGGTTACGAATTGACGCACGTCTACACCGGCCACCCGCTGCTTCAGCGGACGATTCGTAAAGTCTGTCTGCATGCTTGAACTGCCCATTGTCGAACTGTCCGCCCCCACCTCGAGTCCTGTTGTCGGCGGGGGATGTTCATCGGATTCTCATGGGCCGATCTCGGTCGCTGCAGCGATTGTCGATGCGCCGCCCCGCCGCCGGCTGCCCAAATGGCTCAAGCGGCCGCTCCCTTCGGCCGGCATGGCGTACACCAACAGCGTCATCGAAGACCTGCGGCTGGAAACCGTCTGCGAAAGCGCCAAATGTCCCAACCGCACCGAGTGCTGGTCGCACAAGACGGCCACGTTCATGATTCTCGGCAACGTCTGCACCCGGCCCTGCGGGTTCTGTTCCGTCCCAAGGGGGAAAACCGAATCCGTCGAACTCGATGAACCCGAACGGGTCGCCGAAGCGGCCGAGCGTCTCGGACTGCGGCACGTGGTCATCACCTGCGTCACCAGGGACGACTTGCCGGACGGTGGGGCGGAGCACTTTTACCGCTGTGTGCTCGCCGTCCGTGAGAGAACGGGAGCCGCCGTCGAAGTGCTGACGTCCGACTTCCGCGGCAACCGGGCCGCCGTGTCGCGCGTGGTCGCCGCCGCGCCGGATGTCTTCAATCACAACACCGAAACCGTGCCGCGACTGTATGAACGTGTGCGGCGCAATGCCGAGTATCAACGAACGCTCGATCTCCTGGCGCAGGTCAAGGACGAAGCGCCGCACATGGCGACCAAGAGCGGGCTGATGCTCGGGTTGGGGGAGACGATTGACGAAGTGCTCGACGTCGCGGCCGATCTCCGCGGCGTGGGCGTCGACATGCTGACCATCGGCCAGTACCTGCAACCGAGTCCTGGACAATTACCGGTCGAACGTTACGTGCCGCCCGAGGAGTTTGACGAGATCGGGACGCTGTGCCGCCGGCTGGGGTTTTCACTGGTGGCGAGTGGACCGTTCGTGCGTTCCAGTTATCATGCCGGCGAGATGGCCGATGTCCTCCGCGCGTGACGCCCCCACGGTCCCCATCGTGGTTCCCGATCTGGGAGCAAAGGATCAACCGATCCGTTTCGCCCAGTGGCTGGTCAAGAGCGGGGACGACGTGCTGGAACAGGACCGCGTGGTGGAGGTGCTCGTCAGCGGCGTCTTATTCTATGTCGCCGCCCCGGCCGAAGGGACCGTCCACCACACCATCGAATCCCCCGGCGCCCCCCTCCACCCCGGCGACATCCTCGGCACAATCCGAGTGACCAGCGGGTGATCAAGCTGCGGGTCGTTCAATAAGGGGTTCGCAAAGTTTGAGCGAGGTCTCGCATTCGTCCCTCGACATAAAGTCGAAGCGCTCCATAGCGAGCGTCGCCCGTGCGCGGTGACAGAAAATGTCGGCGACTTCGCGCTGGACTTCCGGAGTCGCGGCCAGTGCGTCCAGCTTGCTCAGCAGAAAGGCGCGGCCTTCGGGCGTTCGCGTCAGGGCTTTCCATGTGCAGTGTCGATGGGCCGGGGATGCCGATTGCTTGGCGAGGAACCAATCTTCCAGGGCCGCGGGGGGAACGTCGTTGAGGTGCCCCCAGCGGATCAGCGAATCGATTGCCGCTTCCTGTTCGAGCGGCCGCGGCCATTCCTCCTTGACTTTTGCCATGCAGAGCGCGAGTTCTTCTTCCGTCGGCATCCACCCCCAGCGGGCATGGAGGATCGCTTCGAGAAGCGGGCCGTCCGGTCCGAGCGAGCCCATCCCCGACACGGCCCACGGCGGCGGTCCAAACTCGCCGAAGGCGATGCAGAGCTTGATCTTCTCCGGGAGCGAAACCTGGTCGGATACCAGCAATCCGATGAGTTCATCGCAAAAGATCAAACGTGCCATGCGTGGTTTCAGGCCCCGCTCGAAGCCGAGCCAAAGAATATTCGGATCGTCGACGATCGGGTCCGCATTCGGATCATCTTCAGTGATGGCCCGTTGAATCGCCAGGTAGGCCGTTTCGAGTTCACTGACGAACGCCGACACATACGCATCGAGACCGCGAAATCGGCGGCCGCTACTGAGCGTCGGTCGGATACCCTCCTCGAACGCGTGCGCCAGGCCATTGATCAGTTCCTCGAATCGCGTGTTGAAGTCCGGATTGCCGATCTCACGAGAGTCATCACAAAGCAGGAGAATCTCCGATTCGAGCTTGCGCACTTCCTGCAGACCTTCGCGCGTTGTGATATAGGGCAGCCCCACGGTTGTCGGACTCTTCGTCCCGTCAATGGCTCCCAAGCGAGCGGGGAGTGATTCGACGTCGTCGAAGTTCAGGCGCAACGGCGAACTCCGATCCACAATAAATGAATGAAACAAAACATCCGCTCCCTTGGAACTGCGCAGGTGAATGCCGCCCAGGAGCGTGCCCAGACGTCGTTGATCATCCGGTGTCCGGAAACGGACCAGAATGCGGCCTCCCGACGAGCGTGTGATCACTAGCGTTTGTGTCGCCGCGCGCCATTCTGTGCTCTTCAACTGCTTACCGATCAACCCGCGGAGGAATGAAGCGAGCCGGAACCTGATATATCCGCCCGATTCCACCTCGGGAGGAACCCCCGCAGGATCGCTGTATGTGAAGAGGTGATCCTCATCGACCTGGCAAGTAAAACCTCGGATGAGCCGCTGCTCCCAGCGGTTGGAGGACCGACCGACGATCAGGATCACGCGATCGATCGTCACGATGTTCGGCAGACTGTCATTCGTCGAAAGAACCTGAACCCTCCGCTCACCGTCGTCATCCAAAATCGTCCGGTGAATCTGCGGCTCGTCCGTCGGTCGGTCGCCGTTCAGGTAGCACTCAAAAAATCCGTGCCGCCCGCCGGTCAACGACGATAACTCAAAGTCCGACTGGACAAGATCATTCAACAGCCGGTCTGCATCGACCACTGCATCGCGGCTGAGAATCCGCTCGAATGGAATAACCTCGTCCGGTTCTCCACAGATTGCGTGTGATAATGTGCAGCAGCAGAGAAGAGACACCAGCAGAAAATGCCTCGCCTGCGCGTCCATGCTCACCTCCCCGATGGAGCAAAACTCAAGGGAAACATCTGTCTTGAAGAGCCGCCCAGCACCCCACCGACAATCGTGCCGACGGTGCCTTCGCCCGCCGCTTTGAAGAAAGCAACAAATTGCTTCGGCTGATTTCGGTCGAATCCGTCGCGTTGCTACAATTAGCCCGTCCTTTGCGTTCTGGTCAATGGCAATTGGCAGGGCCCAGCTAGAGCCGCCGGGAGAGCGGTCAACTTCTTCGTCAAGCACCGGGAATTATCCATGAACTCCGCCGCTGTTCGCAGAATGCGCTTTATTTCCAGACTGACTATCCGTGGGCCACATTCGGTTGATAGTTCTCCGCAATGGGCCCGTATGACTCGCGACGAGTGTGGACTCCTGCGCCCAGGCTGGATTCTGTTTGGCATGCTGCTGCTGTGCTGCGGTTCGGCCTGTGCACAGGGTCAGACGGAGGTCACGCAGCGGGTCGCGGCGTCTTCGCCAATCCGTATTACGGCCAGCGACTGGCCCTGGTGGCGAGGCATCAGTCGGAACGGCATTGCGAATCCCGAACAAAGTCCGCCGACGATATGGAATGAAACTCAGAACGTCCTGTGGAAAACACCGGTCCCTGGGCGCGGGCATGGTTCGCCGACCGTTGTTGGAGATCGCGTGTTCCTCGCCACGGCCGATGAAACGGAACGGACGCAGTCGGTGCTGTGCTTCGATCGTCAGTCCGGTCTGCCGTTATGGACGAAGGAACTCTTTCGTGGCGGCCTGACGGACAAAGGGCACAAGCGATCGTCTCAGGCCTCGTCGACGGTCGCGTGCGATGGCGAACGAATCTTCGTCAACCTGCTGAATGGGGACGCCGTGATCACAATGGCGCTCAGCCTCGACGGCGAGCAACTTTGGCAACAGAAGATTTCGGACTATGTCGTCCACCAGGGATACGGTTCGTCGCCGTTGGTTTACGAGTCGCTGGTCATTGTCACGGCGGATAACAAGGGGGGCGGGGCGATCGCCGCACTCGACCGCGCGACCGGCGAGGTCATCTGGCGGCACGATCGTCCGCAGAAGCCCAACTATCCGTCGCCGATCCTCGTGTCTCACAAAGGACGCGACTGCATCGTCCTCACCGGTTGCGACATGATTTCGTCCTTCGACCCCATGTCCGGAGAGAAACTCTGGGAAGCCGAGGGAGCGACCACCGAATGTGTGACATCGACCGTCACCGACGGCACGCACGTCTTTACGAGCGGCGGATATCCGCGGAATCATGTCGCCGCGGTGCGACTGGACGGCTCCGGCAAGATCGACTGGGAGAACACCACCCGTGTCTACGTTCCCTCAATGCTGGTCAGGGACGGATATCTCTACGCCGTGACCGATGCGGGCGTCGCCATGTGCTGGAACTGTGCGACCGGCGAGGAACAATGGAAGGGACGGCTCGGAGGAATGTTCAATGCCTCACCGATCCTTGTCGGCGACACGATTTTTGCGATCAATGAGGCCGGCACGATGTTTCTGTTCCGCGCCGATCCCACGCGATTTGAATCTCTGGGCGAAAACACAATTCCTGGAGAAGTCTTTGCGTCCCCTGCCATCTGCGGTGGACGCATCTATCTCCGAATCGCCGAACAGCGCGAGGACCTGCGTCAGGAGATGCTGTACAGCCTGGGAG
>JAHBXU010000400.1 GCA_019636315.1 Planctomycetaceae bacterium
GCGTTAATGCAGCCCGCGTCGCGCCCGATCGCCGCCGAGGGATTACGCTGCTCGTGCGTCCCTACCTCGATACGCCGCTCGTCGGACGCATGTCGCGTCATTTTTTGTACCGCGACCTTCGGCAGAATCCTCCCGATCTGATCCATGTGCAGTGGCGGGGCATGTTGTCGCTCGGCCGCTGGCTCGCCAAGCGGTTTCGGCGGCCGTATGTCGTCACCATGCACGACTATTTGGAGCCGCAAGATCGCTTCAAGTACGATCACACGTGGGGCCGTGGCATTGTCGCGGTCAGCGAATCGGTGAAGCAGGACTTGCTGCAACGTACAAATCTGCCTCCGGATCTGGTCACCGTCATCCACAGCGGCGTCCCCACAGCAAAGTCAAACCGGCCAGAGGGAGGAAGCGAGCGGACACGGACCGTCCTCGATGAAGGTCACACGCCCGTTGTGGGGACCGCCGGTCCCCTGGAAGCAGCAAAGGGGCTGGACTACTTTCTCCGGGCGGCGCGGATTGTGGCTCATTCGCGCCCGGACGTGCAGTTTCTCATCGCCGGCGCCGGTCCCGACGAGTCACGGTTGCGGAGGATGGTGGCCGAGCTAAAGCTGACCGGGCAAGTGACCTTCGTTCCCAACATATACGACTTCTCGTACTCTCTGGAGGCGATGGACATCTTTTGCCTGCCGGCTTTGAAACAGGGGCTCGGAACGATCATGCTGGAAGCAATGGCGCTGGGCCGACCCGTCATCGCGACGCGAGCCGGAGGCGTCGATACGGTCGTTGATGAAGGAAACACCGGGCTCCTGGTCGCGCCTTCGGACAGCGACGATCTGGCCCGCGGCGTGCTGGACCTGCTGGCCGATCCGGCCAGAGCGCGGCAGATCGGCATTCGCGGCCGGGACATCGTCGGACAGCAGTTCCGCGTCGACACAATGGTCGCCATGACGGCGCAACTTTACCGGCGGATCATCGAAGCGGAGCAATCTCGACAGCCGGCAATGGCGGAGCATCACTCGTGAAGGCAGAAATCGTCGCCATCGGCAGCGAACTGACGGACGGTGCGAAACTCGACACCAACAGTCAATGGCTTTCCCAGCAATTGACGGATCTCGGCATCGCGGTCCACTTCCATACGACGGTCGCCGATAATCTGGACGAGAATGTGGCCGTGTTGAAGCTGGCGGTCGAACGGGCGGACGTCGTGCTCATCACCGGCGGACTGGGGCCCACGCTCGACGACCTGACGCGCGAGGCAATGGCCGCGCTCAGGGAAGTTCCGCTGGAATTTGACGAGCCATCGCTCGCCGCAATTACAGAGATGTTCCTGAGCCGCGGTCGAGAGATGCCGGAGCGGAATCGCGTGCAGGCCATGTTCCCATTGGGAAGCACACCGTTGCCGAATCCCGTCGGGACGGCGCCCGGCATCTGGATGACGATACCACGCGGAACTGCTCGTCCTCCGGCCATCGTCGCCGCCATGCCCGGCGTTCCCAGCGAGATGCACCGCATGTTCGACGAGCAGGTCCGACCGCGCTTGCCGGTGAGCCCGCAGGCGATCGTTCGCGCCCGGCTGAATTGCTTTGGACTCGGCGAATCGCATACGGAGCAGCTTCTGGGAGACCTGACCGCGCGCGGCCGCAATCCGGAAATCGGCATCACGGCGCACGAGGCAACCATCACGCTGCGCATCACGGCCCACGGATTTTCGATGGGGGAATGCGACGAGATGGTCGGTGTGGCACGAGAGACGATCGTGCAGCGTCTGGGGGCATATGTCTATGGATCAGAGGACGAGGAGCTGGAAGACATTGTCGTCCGACGATTGATCGATTCCGGTCAAACACTGGCCACCGTCGAATCCGGAACAGGGGGGCTGCTGTCGCAGCGGATTACGAATGTGCGCGATTTTGAGCGGTGCTACCTGGGAGGACTTATCCTGCCGAGTGAAACGGCGCAGCGGCGCGAACTGGGTCTGGCCCCCGACCTGTTCTCGCAGGGCGGAGCCATCAGCGAGGCTGTTGCGCGGGAGATGGCCATCTGTTGCCGCGCGCGTCTCGGAGCCGACTATGCCGTGGCCATCACGAATGATCGCGGCATGGAATTCGGTGCAGATCTGTCGCTCCCTGCCGCCATTGTCGCCGTCGCCGCGCCGGACCAGGTCCACGTGTTACCCGTACAACGGATCGGCAATCGCGCGATTCATCGAAGCCGCACGGTGAAGTCCGCACTCAACCTTTTGCGTCTGCATCTGGTCGAGCCGCAGTAGCGTCGCATCATTCGACGACATCGGCGAGCGCCGAGAGACTGACGACTTCATCCCGATTGACCAACACCCGTCGGCGGTTGACCGACACGCCGTGCCGCTTGGCCTCCAGCACATACACCTCGCGCGTCGTGCCCGTGTCGCGGAGATCGTGGACGTCGGCCTCTTCCAGGACCAGGTAGCGATGATCGATCGCGGCCAGCGTCCCGACGTACACGTATAAACTGGACACGTCCAGCACGACCTGCTGGCCGACGAGCGCGTCGAGCGACGACATCACCAAGGCGGAGTCCATAAGCGGCAAACAAATACGACAATCAATTCGCAGAGCAGATCATCCACACGATCATCGCAATCGCTGGAGACGTCCGCAACTCGAATGATCTGCTGCGTCGAATGGAGAACGCAATCCCCAGCCAACCGCTTTGCCATCGAAGGATGAAAGCAACGCGTTGAACGCACTTCCGGCAAGTCAAGAACACTGGCCTCCGATCGACGACAGCCCGGCCGTCGGCTGGAAATTGGACGCCGCGGCGGCTCATCATGCCGGGCGACTCACGAAGAATTCCTCCGGCATTATTCCTACGGTCGCTTCACGTCATTGCTGAAATCGATTGTGACTTCCCCCTCCAACGGGGATCTCCGCCCGCACCGCCTGGCAGGCGGTGCGGGCGGCCAGCTTGCCCTCTTCGACGTGCTGCTGGATGTCTGTTTGATGGCAATCGGTTTGGAAGCGAGACCAGCCAGCTCGCCTGCTCGGCGGCCTTTCAGCGAATCTCAGTGGTGTCAGCGAATCTCAGTGGTGTCAGCGAATCATCGGCTGGCCTTATTCAACACCCCCTTGCCGGAGCAAGCCGAGATCGCCGCGCTCGCGAAGTCGCCCCGTAACTCTTCCCTGTCCCCAGCAGCCAGCATCCCCACGCCAGGCCGACTCCCGACCAGCCGAAATCGATACGCAAACCAGGCGGTCTGGCCGGGCACACCAAGCACGAGCGGGCCTTGATCCCCACCGAACAGTGCCACGCGATGACTCCCTGCCGCCCGACCCGCTGCCGCCGCTGCGGCATCAGGTCGGGGAGCTTCCCGAGATTCAGCCGCTAGCCCGCATGTCTCACTGCGCGAGTTCTTGTTGGTGTTTTTCGCGGCGGGACGTGACGGGGGCGTTGAGTTCGCCCCTCGGCGGGTCGAAGGGAGAGTTTCGGGCCGGTCAGAGGTGTCGACGGGGAGTGGCGGGATTCCGCGCACTGCACCAGCCCCTTGAGCAAATGCACGACGCTCCCCTGCGCATAACTGCGGCTCGCCAGCAAGCTCTGCACATTCTCGAACACGTCTCGACTGACAATGCCTTCGTGTGAATCCTTCAGGATGATCGGCCCGTCCTCACAAACGCGAGAGAACTTACCCTGTTTGGGGTCAGTCCCCGCTTGCAGATCCCCGCAGTAGGCCGGATTCTTCAGAAGGGACTTGATGGACTGCGAGACAAATTTCTTACCGTAAATCGATCGCAAGCCGCGGCGGTTGAACTCCTGGGCAATCACGATCAGCGGCGTCCCGGACGTCACAGCGCGAAATGCCCAGCGTATGGCTTCAACAGAAGCAACGTCGGTTGATGGTGCCAGTGACTGCCGCCAGCCCGCGGGCTTCTGAAATCGTTGGCTGAAATGAACTCGCTGCACCAGTTGACCGGCCTCGTTCGTGATGACCCGATCGAAGCCAAAGAGCGGATTGCCGTGTGCACGCTCGCCACGCCGGTACTTCTCACGTTTTCCGCTGGTGACACGCTTGCTGAGTTTGACGGACTCTTCCCGCGCCCCATGTTGTTCAATCATTGCGGTGAGAATGCCGGACAAGTCGTCGAAACGCATCTCCCCACGTTGGACGGTCACCAGCTTGACGCCAGCGTCCCGGAGTAATCTCCAATGAGCAATCGCGTCGAAGACGTCTTCCCGCGACATGCGGCTCTGCTCGGAAACGAGAACCGCTTCAAACTTGCCGCTCGATGCATCCGCCAGCAGCCGCTGAAAGTCGGGACGGTTCTTCGACTCCGTCCCGGTCAAGCCGTGATCTTCATACCACTCAACAATGTGGTAGCCGTCATTGGCTGCGAGGCGCTCGATCTCGGCTCTTTGACGAGCGGGAGAGTCGCCTTGGTGATCGCTGGACATCCTGATGTAGCCGGCCGCTTTCAGCTTTCGTCTCATGTTTCCCTCGCAGTTTCTGCTTTTCCACAACGTCCCTGATGACGGCAACCCATGCTTTCGCGGCCGCCAAGTAACGTGGATGTGTTCTGGATTCGGGTTTCGCCATCCGTAACGCTCCGATCTTGGGGAGAGAACTCCGGACTGTTTGCGTGGTATCTATTTAAGCGGCGTCTGATTGCCCTGCGGTTGGGGAAACCGCCAGCGGGCTATGGACATTGGACGTTGCGATTGCTTGCCGACCAACTGGCGGAACTGGAGATGGTGGATTCCATCAGCCCCGAGACGGTCCGGCAGACGCTCAAAAAAACGGCATGACCAAGCGGAAGATCGAGTATTGGGTGATTCCTCCCGACACGGACGGCGAATTTGTTGCGCACATGGAGGATGTGCTGGCTCTCTACGAAACAGCGTATGATCCCGAC
>JAHBXU010000401.1 GCA_019636315.1 Planctomycetaceae bacterium
ATGGCATGATGCAGGGAATTGACGCCGGAACTTTGGGTGACCTGGTAAAGCTGGCGGCAATGGGCTTGCCGGTGATTGCTTCGGGCGGGGTCACGACGGCCGCGGATGTGCGTCGCCTGGCGGCCCGAGCTGCCATTGAGCCAAATCTCGTGGGAGCCATTGTTGGCCGTGCACTCTATGAAGGGACGCTCACCGTGACAGACGCGGTCGCCGCCAGCCGGGCAACTCCGTCTTGACCGCGCTGCCGGCCTCGGCATAGGGTTCCGCGTTCCGAAATGCGGACGACCCGACGGAGGACGGCGCGCATGGCACGCTCAAAACGGCGATCAAACCGATGGGATCTCCGGCTGGTCGTGCTGGTGATTTCTCTCGCGGCGCCAGTTCGGGCGGATGATGTCGACCAGGCGGCTGCGTCGCCCGAGGCGGCCCCCTCGGCAGATGAGCCCGTCAACGTGCTCCCGCAGCGAGTCATCGTGCTCAGCACCGGACGCGTCATTCTGGGGGATGTCGTCGAACGCCCCGGGGGTTATCTGGTGCGCGAACAATTCGGCAGCGTTGTCGTTCCGTTCACCCAGGTCCTGTTGACTGCGACGGACTTGCCGGACGCGTATCGCAAGTTCAGCCAATCACTGAAGAATCCGACCGCAGGAACACATTTGTCGCTGGCGAAGTGGTGCTTTGAGAATCGGCTTTATGCCCCTGCGCAGATTGAGGTGAAGCAGGCGCTCCTGCTCGAACCGGACCGCAAGGAGGCGCGTGATTTTCTGAAGAAGCTCCAGCGAACAATGGAAACCGGTGTGCATCCCTCCGATGTCGTCCCAGGGTCAAATGCGATTGACGCCACGCAGGAAGCCGACGCGGCCGGTCAGCCGTGGAGGGCCTACTCTCAGCGCCGAAAGATGTTGGCCCCCACCGAAGATTCCGTTTCGGTGTCCGGGTTGTCGCCGGCAACCGTGGAGATGTTCGTCCAGCAGGTACAACCGCTGATGATGAATAAGTGCGGCAACGCCCGCTGTCACGGTCAGGCGGCGACGAATGAATTTCGCCTCACGCCGTGCCGCCAGGGTATGAGCGGGTTTCGCATTCTGACCGAGAAGAATCTCTCTGCGGCAGTCCGCGAGGTCGAGGCCCAGTCGCCCGAGACGAGCCGCCTGCTGAGTGCGCTCCGCAACAATCATGGGGGGACTGGATCGGTCTTCACGGGGCCCGCCGCCGACAAACAGAAGGCCGTGCTTCGTGAGTGGGTGATCAGGGCGGCCGCCGAACGGACGACGACGGATGTCGCAAGTCGGCCGAAGCCGGTCGTCCCGGCTGAGACGCAAACGGCCTCCAAACCCGGTCCGCAGCGCGATCCGTTCCTTCAGGAAATTCTCGCGGAAGAACGCCCGGATGCGTTCGATCCCGAGGTCTTCAACCGACTCGTTCACAAGTCGGTCGGCCGCTAAAGAAATCGTCGGTCCCAAGCCGGCGGATTTGCTGTCGGGCAGTGGCAATTCGACTCTTCCATCAGGAGCTCTCGGGCTTCGGAAGCGTCCCCATCGCCGTTCGACGGCCAAGCCGTCGGCTCGGGATCTGGCGCATTGCGGCTCTCTTCTCTCCAAGGCGTGCGACACGCGGGGGTTTGTGAAGAGATTTGGCTGCTGGTGACACCGATTCGTTTGTGATACGTTGGTCTCGGGTGACACCGATGGTTTGCGGGTTGCAGCGGACTGGTCGGCGCGTCACGGTCTCTACTCCCGATGGTCTCTGAGGAGTTCGCTCATGAGAGTCGCGTCGCAGGTGATGTTGTCGATTGCCGTGTTGACGGTGTCGGCGTTGACGGTGGGCTCAGCGAATGCTGAATCGATTTACGGCACGCCCCGGCAGTATTACTCCGGGTACACGTACGTGCCGAGTCACGGCTACGGTTATCGCACGTACTACTACAAGCCCACCCCGGAATACGCGGGATACGACTACCATTACGTCATCTATCCGCAGCACGATCCTCACCACGCGTACTACTACAACCCGCACACCAAGGCTTACTGGGGACGATGCCCTTCGCAAGGCCACGGCGAGCCGTACTACTCGCTGCTCCGTCCGATCCACCGCAAACCGACACTCGCGGAGATTCCCGAATCCGCGTTCCCCAAGCCGGGTCCGTTGCCACCGATTCCCGGGGCGAAGGATAACGCCGTGCTCGACCTGGCTCCGAACGATACGCCCGTGGTTCCGGCTCCGGTTCCCGGCGCTGCCGCACCTCCGGTGGGGACGCCGCCGCCCGTGGCCGCGCCTCCGGGTGCTGGTGCTCCTCCTGCCGCAGGCCCGCCGCCAGGTGTGCCCACGATCGACGCACCGCCGCCGGATGCTCCGCCCGCCGTCGCCGCCGCCCCGCCCCCAGCGTAGGTCTGATTTGAGAACTTCCTGATCTCCGTTCGGCCGCCAGTCGAGTTGGCGAGGTGGATGCTCTGCGGGGAGGCGGAGTGCGACCAGCGCTCCGTCATCCCCCGCCATTGCCGAGCGGCAACCGCATTTGCGGGTCGGGTGAGTGTCGCAGTTCCTTGAACAGCAGGCTGGGCTGAATGTCGGCGTTGTGCTGGTACTTGTCGGACTTGTACTCGGTGATGTCGCCTTCGATCGTGTGATAGAAGATTTGCGCGATCTCGACGCCGGGATAGATGCGGATCGGCTGAATGGCGAACATTTCCAGCGTCCAGTAGCCGTCGAATCCCACGTCGCCGAATCCGGCCGTCACATGGACGAACAGCCCCAGGCGTCCGACGGACGATCGCCCCTCGAGCATGGGCACCAGGTTGTGCGTCACGGTCCGCTCCACCGTGCGTCCCAGGTAGAGCTGGTTGGGGTTGAGCTCGAAGCCCTCAGGCGGAATCTCGTACCGCGTGGTCCGATTGGGCCGCCGCATATCGAGAACGATCTCTTCGTACGTCAGCAGCTCGTTGTGCAACCGCACGTTGTAGCTGTTGGGATTGAGCTGCGACTCCTCGAACGGATCGATGATGATGTCCGAGTTGAGCCGCTGGCGAATCTCATTTCCTGAGAGGATCATGACGTGCCTGAACATCTGAAGGAACGTAACGTCGTGACGGTATCGCACGCTGTCATCGGCTGCAATGCCGCACCGGTGACGGCCGGCAATCACGCGTCGGCTCATGGTGGTTCGGGAAACCACTCAACCTGAGCCGCCGTTCCGCTCGCACCGGCAGGTCTTCTGTGAGGTGTGGGAACCGCGGGGGCTTGCAGCAAGTCGATTCGTTTCCCCGGAACTCATCCAACAACCGCAGCTCGTGCCATTATGCCTTCGGAATAACCGTCACAATCGCCACAAGCCGTTCTGAACGACCGTCGACTCACAGCGGCAGAAAGTTTCCGCCTGACCTGTCTATGCGAAAATTGCCGATTACAACAGGGAACTTCCGCGTCGCATCAGGGCGATGAACATTGCAACCGATGGCAGCCGCGTCAGATGCTCAGATGTTTCCTCATTGTCGCAACAGCTCTGATTGCGGTGGGGCACCCTCCACAAGTCGGTGCCCAATGGGGGTGGTCGACGGATGAATCGGCAGCCGCCGTGCCATCGGCCTGCGATGCTTCAGATCTTCTTCCCCCCCATGAAGTAGCGTCTGGATCCCCTGCGCAATGGCCGCCCGTCTGGGAGCTGGGCCCCCACGTGACGATGCAGCTACGAGGCCGAATCGACGCGGACGCGCTCTGGTCAAGTCAGAACGCCGAGAACCGTGCGACGTTTGGTGACTTTCGAGAGGATATCGGCCTGCGCCGGGCTCGCATCGGCATCGAGGGCGATCTGGGGGAGAATGGCCGCTATGTGGCGGAGATCGACTTGCCGAATGGGACGGTCGTCCCACGCGACATCTATGTCGCGTACGGTCAGATCGACGAATTCGTCGAGGGGCAGGTCGGCCATTTTCGCGAACCCTTCAGTCTGGAGGGGGGGACGAGCGCCCGCTTCTTTGCATTCATGGAGCGTTCGCCAGCCAACATGTTTGATCCGGCACGCAACTGGGGCGGCGGATTGTTTCATGAGGACAAGGATTCGAATTCCGCATGGGGACTGGGGGTCTTTCATGCCGGAACCGGATCATGGGATTTCCAATCAGGAAACGGAAGCACCGTGGGGTTCACGGGTCGTTTCACAAAGGCACTCATCAACGAAGGCGATGGCGAGCGGTTGCTGCATCTGGGAATCGCACTCTCCGAGCGGATTCCGGTGAGCGGCGAGATTGTAATCAATCAGCGACCGCGATCTCCCTTGTTGGAGCTCGATGACTCGGCCACGTCGCCATTCGTTCCGAAGATTCGCATTCCAGCTCGCTTCCAACAACTCATTAATCTGCAGTTTGCGACTGCCAACGGCCCCGTGTGGTCTCAAGCCGAGTGGTATGGATCGATCGTCGACCAGACGGGCGGCGGCCCCGTGTTCTACCACGGGCTCCACGTCGACGGCGGGTATTTTCTCACCGGTGAACATCGCACCTATGAATCGGCCACCGGCATCCTGGGAGAGATTCGCGTCCATCGTCCGCTCCTTGGCCATCGCGGAGCGGACAAACGACCGCGAGGCTGGGGCGCGTGGGAGGTTGCCGCACGTTTCACCTACCTGGACCTCGTCGACTCCGATGCCCCCCCGGGACCCAATGGGGAGCAACTCGGCACACGGATGCCTCAGTCGACGCTGGGCGTCAACTGGTACCTGTCCGATCGTGTGCGATTGATGTTCAACTATGTGTACGCCGCACCGGACGTCGTCGACTCCGGCGCGAGCACCGCCAGCATCTTCGGCACACGCCTGGCGATGTTCTGGTAGTGCTCGATCGGATCTATCGCAAGATCGACTGTGATCCAATGTCCTGACGCAG
>JAHBXU010000402.1 GCA_019636315.1 Planctomycetaceae bacterium
AACGGCGCTCATCGTGGTCGGCTGGTGCGTGACGCTCACCAATCGGCAACTCGACTGGCAGGCGCTGCCGGCGGACAGTGATGTCGATTACAGCGTCATCTGGGCGATTGCTTCACTCGCCTCGCTACTTGGTATTGCGATCCTGGCGACAACGCGCGACGTGCGCCACGAATCACGAACCCATTCCGCTCGACTGTCCCCACCGTGAGCGGCTGCTGGGTCAAGGGCGTGGCTCCGAAGCGAGGGGCTTCCGGTTGTCCATGCCGCATGCGGATATGTTGCCGAAGCAGAGGTCGCCTTGCGTCACGGGAGGATTCGTCCGATCGCCTGCTGGTTGTTGAGCCGGGAATGGCGCCCTGCATGCCGGATAACTGGGCAGAATAGGGACCATAGTCCGGAAATCGCAATTCCGACGGTTCGTGAGTTTTTGACGCATTCAGGTGCGCCAATATGGACAATCCCAGTTCTGTCGCTCGTTATGAGCATTCGGCGAGGTCGGAGGCTTTCGATAAATCTGATTAGTGCGGCACTCAGGCGCGAACCGCGCGATCACTCCGCTCATTTCCAGTTCGGCGGGACCTCAACGATGATGTCACGTATCTGCATCACGTTCCTGATGGGGATTGTGCTGGCGACCAGCTCTCAATCCACTTCAGCGCAATCGGGCAATGAGGACCGATGTTCAGATCCTTCGAGCGGGACGACGGGGGCCACGCGCCGTTTTGTCCGGCGGGGGAATGCGATCAGTCGCGGTCGACAGGCGAAAACGGCTTCGACAGCCGAGAGTCCTGCTGAATTCGCCGGACCAGCGATTGCGCACTCACTTCCCACCAAGACAGGGACCGGCGCTGCCCGTGTCGAGGATCTTGCAGAGACCTCGCAAGACACCGAAGCCCATGTTCGTCTGTCTGCAGGCTCCGGAGTCACCCGCATTGGTGATCTGAATTGGCCTGCCGAGGTGGGCCGGTCGCACTGGGAGCTGGACACCCATGCGGATGCACCTGGTCAAGCAACCAGCGCGCTTCAACTGACCTCCGCAGCAGCGGCCGAATCGTCTTCGGTTCCGGCCAAAGAATGCGGCGGGAGCCCAGACAACCGCAGCACTTCGGGCGGCTCTCCTCAAGAGACCGCTGCGACGAAATCCGTCTCTGATGACATGGCCTGTCCGCTGTTTCAGCGTCCGGAGAACGTCGCGAATCAATGCACGACCACAACCACCATTGGTGAGGTTTCCGGCATCGTCCAGGTCGCCGCCGAGCGGAGTGTCATCGGAGGGACGGCCAAGATCCGGGATGCGTCATCGGAGAGCCAATGGTGGGAAACGGGCCACGCGACGGTCGTCGGCACGGAAACCGCATCGGTCGGAGTCGCGAAGGTTCGACGAACTTGGACGGCGGAATCAGTCGCCGAATCCACGTCAGCGGACCAGGAGGCCGGAGGCTGCTACATCAGTTCGCTCAACTGGAAGGCCAGTGACGACGAAGCGGATTCGCCGGACGTTGCCGGGACGTCGCATACGTTATCGGGGGCCACGACGATTTCGGATCGCGCTGCTCCGACGCCCCCCGAACGTCGCGCCGTCGAACCACAAACGATCGCGTCACGTGCTGTTGAGATTACGTCCACGGTGACGATCGTCGAATCGCCGCCCGTCAGTTCTCATCCGCTGGAACAATCCGCCGAACGGCCGATCGAAGAACCGATCGCCGCGGGTCCGCAGTTCATGCCGACTGAAACCGTTGTGCATCGGAACCTGCAGGCGGCTCCTTCGGTGAGTCCTCCATCAGCCGTTCCGCCCATCGTCGTTCCTCAAACCATTGATTCCAACGGCGGTTCCCAGCGTGCTCAAACGATTGCCGGATATCTGGAGCAGCTGCAGAAGCCGATGATGGCGATCACAACGGGTGCTGCACTGCACTCGAATCAGGATCCTCCGAACCTTGCCGCGGAACTGCAGCACGGAATACCACCCATCTATGAGTGGGGTCAGCCGTGGGTTGTGCCGCGCCCCAATCGTTATCCTTATGTTTTCCGGCATAATCCCCTGTACTTCGAGGAACCGAACCTCGAACGATGCGGTCGGGCGCATGGCTGCCTCCAGCCGGTCTATTCGTCCGCGGCATTTGCGGGCCGCGCTGTCCTGCTGCCGATGATGATGATGTATCAGGATCCGTGCCTCCTCGTACCTTCGCCTGGCGATTGCCGGACCTGCGAGCAATACGAATGTCAGGATGTCGTTCCGCAAGCGACTCCGGCCGGAGTGGCCGTCGAAGCCGCGGTCATCACAGGACTGGTCTTCTTGCTGCTGTGACTTGGATCATTTCGTAACCCGACGCATCGAGGAGGGATGTGTCTGGATTCCTCGCTGACGCTTTGGGTTACGAGCGCCGTGCGGCGGACATTCCGCAAGGACTGGCTCGTCGCCCGGTGGGGAGATCGCGCGGGGCGATCCGGATGGGTCAATCGCAAGGGGCCCTTGTTCCGAAATCCTGTCGGCCGGGGTGATTGCGGCGAATCCGAGTTGACACGCCCCCCATTCGTGGGCTTTGCTTGATGCGACATTGCGGGTGAAAGCAACGGGAGCAGGGTCCCGCACCGGTGCGGATGCACTCTCCGCGTGGGCATCGCGGAAGGCACCAGGAACGATTCCAGAAAGTCGTTCAGACAGGATCGACCGTCTCATGTGGACCTTCCGACCTCGGAGCGACTTGACGCTGGACGAGGCTTGGAAGGCGCGTCTGCGCGCCGCAGCAAAGTCCGAACTGGGAATTGAACACTACGACGTCCAGTTCCGGGCCGCTCGGGTGCTGCTGAATCGGGGCGTCGCAGAGATGGAAACGGGTGAAGGGAAAACGCTGACCGCCACCGTGCCGCTGATTCTCAAGGCCCTTGAAGGGCGTCGCGTGCTCCTCGCCACGGCGAATGACTACCTGGCCCGGCGCGATGCGGAGTGGATGCAGCCCCTCTTTGCGAAGTTCGGCCTCAAGGTCGGATATGTGCAGGCGGGGCAAGGTCGTCACTTGCGGCAGAGTGCGTATCGCTGCGATGTGACCTATGGGACCGTTCGCGAATTTGCATTCGACTACTTGCGTGATCGGCTGGCGGAAACGTCGCGAATGCGCTCAGCATTGCCGCCAGGAAGCTCGCACGGCGGACCGTCCGGACAAGGACCAATTCAACCGCGACCCGAATGTCTGATCGTCGACGAAGCTGACAGTGTGTTGATCGACGAGGCCCGGATGCCTCTGATCATCAGCGAACGTGGAGCGGCTCTCTCGACCGCCGAGGAAGCCTGCTTTCGCTGGTGTGCCGAGATGGCGACAGGATTGAGAGAGGGAGAACACTATCTGCAACTGCCGCCGCAGGGCGACGTCGCCCTCACGTCAGACGGGACGGCGCGAGTGCTGACCTGTCACAGGCCATCTGAGATGGGCCCGTTGCTGCTCTCCGAGATTCTGATCGGCGTCGAACGCGCGATCGCTGTGCGGCATGCGATTCACGCGAATCGACACTACGTCGTCCATGATGCGCGAGTCGACATCGTGGACGAGTTTACGGGGCGAATCAGCGCCGGGCGCGCCTGGAGCGCGGGAGTTCATCAGGCCATTGAGGCCCGCGAACAGGTTCCGCTTTCGCCGCAGACGCGAGCCGCCGCGCAAATCAACGTCCAGGAGTTTGTGCGACGTTTCTCCGACGTCAGCGGCATGACGGGGACAGCCCGCGAATCGGCCGCGGAATTTCAATCCATTTACGGGATGCGTGTTCAATCGATCCCCACGCACCGGCGGTCGCGACGGATCCACTGGTCCACGCTCGTGTTTCCGGATACCGCGTCAAAGGACGCGGCCGTCGTGAAGGAAACCGTCTCCGTACGCGATCAGGGACGTGCCGTCCTGATCGGCACGCGGACCGTCGAGAGTTCCGAACGTCTGTCTCAGATGCTCTCGGCGAACGGTGTCGAGCATGTCGTGCTGAACGCCCGGAATCCGGAGCAGGAAGCGGCGATTGTCGCCGCCGCCGGCCAATCGCAGCGCGTGACCGTCGCAACAAACATGGCAGGCCGCGGCACAGACATTCGCTTGGCGGATCCTGTTCTCCAGGCCGGCGGACTGCACGTGATCGGCACCGAGTTCCACGCGGCGCGGCGAATCGACCGGCAGCTTGCAGGTCGCTGCGCGCGGCAGGGCGACCCGGGATCATTTCGCCAGTTTGCGAGTTGGGACGATGAGATTCTGGATCTCGGGCTGGGAGCGGATGATGCACAGCGTCTTCGGCATCGCAGCCGTTCGCACCGGGGGCTTCGTCACTTCCACCAGGCCCAGCGTGCGGCCGAACTGCGACGGCGGCATGAGCGAACACAACTGAGTCAACGGACGGAACGCCTCCATGAGGCTTATGCCGTGCTCGGGTTGGACCCCGTCGTCGACGTATTGACTGACTAGCGACCCGGATTTGATCGCGGCCGAACAACCGCGGCTCATGGCCTTTCAGAATTCTTGTAGAGATCGAGCGTTCATAGAAACCGCGGGTAACGAATCATGGCGACACCAGAGATTCTGGACTTCGACAAGCTCTGTGAACCGATCGCGAAGAGCCAACCGACGGGTCCCTATCTCAGGGATGCCACGGAAACAGCGATGAAGTGGTCGGAATTTGAGGATGCGCGCCGCAACGCCCGCGCGGCCGAGAAAGCGCGGCTCGAGGCCGACCCCAATCTGCCGCCGCCCGAGGCGCCCGATTGGGGCGAAGTTCGCACACTGGGAGAAGGGCTCCTGGCTCGCTCCAAGGATCTCTGGGTCGTCGCCGGCATGATCGACGCACTCACTCGGGAATACGGGATTGCCGGCGTCCGCGACGGATATC
>JAHBXU010000403.1 GCA_019636315.1 Planctomycetaceae bacterium
ATGACCATTCCCGCGGGGGAGGCTTCCACGATCAGCATGGCTTCGATCCGGGCCAGTTCGAGTTGTCGCGTGCGGTCGCGTATCGTCTCTTCCATCTGAGTCGACGTGCGCAGCGCCAACGCCTGAGGAAT
Source organism: Planctomycetaceae bacterium (assembly GCA_019636315.1). Classification (GTDB taxonomy): domain Bacteria; phylum Planctomycetota; class Planctomycetia; order Planctomycetales; family Planctomycetaceae; genus JAHBXU01. Next base: position 132 of record JAHBXU010000403.1, read on the forward strand.
GACCGCGATCAATACAATCGCGGTGGCCACGGAGACGATTGCCGTGATCAACTTCATGACCCCCAGAAGTCCGTATGCCGGCCACCAGAAGATGATGGCGTCCATCAGATGGGTCGTGCCGCAGCAGATGATGAACGCACCGAAAAGTAAGAACATCCGCTTGAACGGAAGCACACCTCGCTTCAGGGCGAAGTACACCAGTGCGATCGGTATGGCAACGTACGCCGCCCAGATGGCGACATCGGAGGCAATATGCAACCAGCCGATCGCGGGACTCCATTGCCCGCACTGCCAACGCGGTGGATATCGGGACGTGTCGAAGATCCATCCGGTCCACGGCAGTGTGAACATGGCGGCACGCAACTCTCTTCGAGGCCTCGCTTCTCCTTGTCCCGCCACCACAGATCCAGATGGAACATCAGCAGTTGTGCAGCAGGGAGATGGCTGAAGGCTCTGCGCGTCGCACACGGTCGGTTTCGCGGCGAAGAGAAATGGCAGGCATGTGGCGGCAAGCCATAAGGTGGTGCCGGTGGCGCAGACGGCGCCCGCGCGCTGCGAGGTATTGGGTATCGACATGAATGGGCCCTTGAATAAAGTGGTCCAAGTAAGCCGTGCCGCATGCGAAGTTGGGCCTGCGGCCGAGCTGAGTGACGTGAATTCCCTCGTGATCTGAGTGGAATCACGCAATGGTCTATCTCCAATCAGTCGTCGCGGCGGGCAGTAGCAGCGACAGAGCGTCGTAACTAGTGCACGTATTAGCGATGCCTTTCATTCATCGTCTCACACCGCACTCGACATGAACGGCATCTGTGATAGACGCCCTTAAGACAACCTACCATGCAATTCGTGGAGCACATGGCAGTGTCTTCCAACTGCGTTGTGCGTCTTCCCCTCGGGTAAGGGATTTCCCTATCAGGGATGCGGTCATTCCAACTCAGAGGCTGTCCGAGAAGGCTCTGATGCGTAAACTTTGTGGAAGGTGGAGTTTGGAACGACACGCAACCACAGGGATGATCATGACACGCAAGGCGTATTCGACGGACGCTCAATGGGGCATGTTGGAGCCGCTGTTGCCTCCCCCCCTGCCGGGTGGGCGGCCGCGGACCACGGACTTGCGGGAGGTGATGAACACGCTCTTGTCCCAGAACCGCACGACCTGTTGCCCAAGAGCACGGCGTACGAAGACTCCGCCGCCTGGCGCGAGAGCGGCGTGTGGCAGGAAATCCTGGACGTGCTGCGCGGTGGGGTTTGTCGAGGCGGACAGTCAGGAACTCGATCCCAGCGCGGCCAGCATCGACTCGCAGACGGTCAAGACGACCGAACTGGGCGGCGAGCGAGGCGACGACGGAGGCAAGAAAACACGGGCCGCAAGCGGCCTATCGCGGTCGACACGCTGAGTCTGCTGTTGGCGGTGGTGGTCACGAGCGCCGCCGTCGATGATGCGGCGGCCGCACCGCAAGTGTTCGAGCAACTGACCCGCCGCGAACACCCGCGGCTGGAAGTCGTGTGGGGTGATGCGAAGTATCACAACCACGCGCTTTCCGCCTGGCTGGCGCGCCACCGCTCGATCGACTGGCGGCTGGACGTCGTCCGCCGCCCGCGCGAGGCGCAAGGCTTCACACTGCTGCCCAAACGCTGGGCCGCAGCCACCGCTTGAGCCAAGATGACGAACGCCGCACCGACTCCAGCGAATCCCGCATCCGCATCAGCGCCATTCACCAACTGCTGAAGCGGCTCGACAAAGATTCCACCTATCCCCAATTCAAATACCCAGTTGCCGCGTAAAGAATCCTTTTCGGACAGCCTCTAACTTGCGATACACACGCGCCAATCATTATTAACAACTGGATGTGACAAATAGAAAGACGAGTGGAATGGTCCAACCACGCAACAAATCAGGGCCAATAACTGATTATGAAGCAGTTGTCAATTCATGTTGGCGCATAGGAGCCTTGATTGTAGCATACGTTCTGCTGGGTTCGTTACTAGGTGCCATCGAGCTTAGGGGAGTCATCAATAAAGGCACACCAGGATATAATGTCATGAAATGTCTCTATCATCCTGTGAAATGGCTTGCGGGATCTGTGCCAGCTGCTGGCATGGTCATTAAGTATTTGAGGTTCTTCGAGTTTCTATGAGCGCGAGGCGTAGTTGGCCTATCCGACGAGTTCAAAGCGTGCGTGGTGCAGGGCTTTGATTTTGAGGGCGAAGTATTCGGGATCGCGGAAGCCGTAGGCTTGGCGTTTGGGGGTCTTGATCTTGTTGTTGGTCCCTTCCCGCGGGCCGGTGGAGATCGGGTGGTCGTACCAGGCGAGGAGGCCGGCGCGATGTCGGGCCAGCGTCTTGGCGAAGGTTTGCAGCACGCGGATGCCGCTGGCATCGGCCTGTCGAATCCAGTCATCAAGGAACAATCCCGCGGCCTGTTTGGTCGGTTCCTCCCACAACAGCCGCAGGTCTTCCTTGAGGTAATAGGCGGTCGCCAGGCTCTCGTTGAGATCGAGCGCTTCCTGCAAGCGCTGGGATTCGTTGCGGGTCTCGTCGAGATTTTCCGGCCGTTTGAGCAGCAGCCAGCGCATGCCTTTGAGGACGTCCTTGTGCAACTGGTCGATCGCTTCACGAAACAGTTGCCGCCGCAGTTCGGAAAGTTTGTCGTTCAAGAGCTTCACGACGTGGAACCAGTCGAACACGACCGTTGCGTCCGGCAGGTTGTCGCAGACGGCTGTGTAGTACGCGGCCGACATGTCGATGGCGACCGCTTCCACGTGGGCCCGCGCGGCTTTGAGACTGCGCCAGAAGGGTTTCAGCGCGTCCGCCCCCTTGCCAGCGCCGACGAAGACGACCGCTCCGGCTTCCAGGTCCATGACGATCGTCAGGTACTTGTATCCCTTCTTCGTGGCGATCTCATCGATGGCGATGTGCCGAAGGTCTTTGAGCCTGGGCTTGGCAAAGTGTTTGCCGAGCCAGCGTTTCTCGATGTCCTTCACCAGCCAGTCGCTCACGCACAAATAGCGGGCCACATCCTTCAGCGTCATCGACTCTCGCAACTCCAGCACGAGCCGCTCGAAACTGCGGGTGTACGACCGCCGGGAATCGGCGAACGGAACCGGCACGACCGGCTGCGTCTGGCAGTCGCGGCATTCCATCCGCGGCACCTCGGCGAACACGGTCACCGGCTTGCGGCCGATCGGGACCGTCGACCAACTGCGCGGCACGGTCCCCCGCCGGACGATGTTCGCCCCGCCGCAGTGAGGACACGTCAGCTCCCCGCCATCGTGCCGCACCCGCACGACCAGCCCTCCGTCCTGTTCCTGAATCGACTGATGTTTGTAGCCGCGAATCCCCAACGCCCGGTAGAATACGCTCGTGGACATGCCGGTCTCCCTGATCGAATGGTCGTTGTACAACCACCGATCAAACCGGCATCTCCACATTTCGCAACCCTGCGCTCATAGAAACTCGAAGAACCCCGCTACGACGGTCAGAACTGGCGCATCCTCAAGAAGATTTACGTCGCCAGTTCATTCGACCACGACGAACACAATTATCTGTCGAGCCAGAATCAGGTGCTGGAAGTCCGGCTCGACTCGGACACCGACCCGTACGAGCAGTTCGTGTGGGGCGAAAGGTACATCGATGACCTCGTCATCCGCGACCGAGACACCGATGACAACGGCAGCTTGGATGAGCGGTTTTACCCCTGCCAAGACGCGAACTGGCACATCACGGCCCTCGTCGACGACAGCGGAACGGTGCAGGAACGGTTCGCGTACGAGTCCTACGGGGCATCGAGCGTCCTGAACGCCAACTTCACCCCCAAAACCGGCGGCACCGACTACGCTTGGCAATACCGCTTCACTTCACGCGAACTCGACCTCGAAACCGCCCTCTACTACTTCCGCGCAAGATACTACCACGACAAACTCGGCTGCTTCCTCACCCGCGATCCACTCAAGTATATCGATGGCGCACACCTTTATGCAGCGTACTTCGTCCCTAATTCCTTGGACCCTCTCGGATTGCTATACGTTTGCTGTCGTCCAATGCTAGATGCGGCCGCAGCGCATGTTGGTCGGACTCTCGGAGACATTGTTGATCAGGTAATCTACCATTGCCAACTTCGCAATACCTGTGTTCGCGGTGAACGTCCCCACCGGGTTGGCGTTGACAGGAGTCGTCATCGCAAGCTCGATGGATCGAATTGCACGTGCGCAGAGGCCTCTATCGCTGACATTGAACGATGCCTTCGCAAGAATATGCATAGCAATCAACCAAGAGGTGGACCACCTAAGATTGGAGACAACTGCCAGACTGGATCAATCTTCCGTCTTGCAAAGTGCTGCCTTACGAGCCAATGGACGCCTCAATTCATCGCTGGCGATCGTCGTGGGAATTGCATTAAATGGGGATACCGGTGGAGATCCGACAAATGGCTAGACAATGGAGGCGAATGGGAGCGAGTGTGCATCCAGTGGGAGTTCGAGGAGTGGTGGAAAGTTCCTTCCGATAGAGGTGTTCTACCCGTGCTGCCAAAAATTGATGACACAACGCATAAAGGCTGGCCGGCAGATACTGGCGCACCTGGCATCGCCTATCCTGACTACGATAATGACCCTTTGACTTATAGGTGTCAACGATAATCTGCTGGCCATGATGACCCGCACAGCGCCGTGAAGAAAGGCACGTTATCTCATGGTTAATGTCGTCATTCCG
>JAHBXU010000404.1 GCA_019636315.1 Planctomycetaceae bacterium
CAGCAACGTGCTGAGTACGTGCCTCCTCCTCCGCCGAATGTGACGGTCGCCGTGCCGTTGGAGCGGCCGGTTCAGGAATACTTCGAGGCGCCGGGGCAAACGCGCGCGGTCGCCGTCGTCGAGCTTCGGGCGCGTGTCGACGGATATCTCAAGGAGATTCATTTCCGGGACGGCGAACTCGTCACCGAGGGACAGTTGCTGTTTGTGATCGACAAGGCGCCTTATCAGGCCATCGTCGCTTCGGCCGAAGCGGCGCTTGCCAAGTCGAAGGCGCAGCTCAGGCTGAGTGAACAGCAGCTCATCCGCACCCGGTCCCTGGCGGCGCGGCAGGCGACGACGGAAAGCACCGTCGACATTCAGGAGGCCGAACAGGCCGCGGCGACGGCCGACGTCGCAGCCGCGGAAGCCGCGCTGCAGCAGGCGCAGCTCAATCTGAGCTACACCGAAATCTACGCGCCCTTCGCGGGCCGCATGGGGCGGCATCTGATCGACATCGGCAATCTGATTCAAAGCGAAATGACGCTGTTGACCTCCATCGAGTCGGTCGATCCGATTCATGCCTACTTCAACGTCAGCGAATCCGATCTGCTGCGCTTCCGGGAGATGCAACGGGAAGGCAAGCTGAAGATCAGCGATGCCGACCCCATAACGATCGAGCTCGCGCTGGGAGATTCGGGGGACTTCGCCTTCAAAGGCACGCTCGACTTCCGCGAATTCGGGATTGATCCGTCGACCGGGACGACTCAGCGGCGCGCGGTGTTTCCGAATGCCGACGGGATGCTGATCCCGGGATTGTTCGCTCGCATCCGCGCGGCCGTCGGCGATCCGCAGGATCGGTTGCTGGTCGAAGAACGTGCGGTCAGCGCCGACCAGCGGGGCGCTTATCTTCTCGTCGTCGACGATCAGAACATTGTGCAATATCGGCCCGTCGAGTTGGGGCTGCTCGAAGACGGCATCCGCGCCATCGAAAGCGGATTGAACCCTCACGACCGCGTCGTCGTCAACGGCCTGCAACGGGCGCGGCCCGGCACCGAGGTCGCTCCCGAGACCGTGGAGATGGGTTCCTACCTCCATGCGAGCAACCCGGATTCCACTTCTCCCGAAACGCCGTCGAATGACGTTTCGGTGACCGTTTCAGGACAAGGAGCCGACACCACCGGGGAGTAGGGCGGAATTTGCCCAACACCACGAGCGCTTCAAGTCGTTGGTGAATTCTTTTGTGCATCGAAGTCGTGGGCGACGCCCATCCGACGGATTGTGAATCACGCACGCTTATGTTCTCCAAGTTCTTCATCGAACGGCCGATCTTCGCCAACGTCATCGCGATCATTACGGTCCTCATCGGGGCCGTGGCGCTATGGGCGTTGCCCGTCGAACAGTATCCGGAAATCACGCCTCCGACGATTCGCGTGGCGACGGTCTATCCGGGAGCCAATGCGGCCACACTCGCCGAAACAGTCGCCACACCGATTGAGCAGCAGGTGAATGGCGTCGAGAACATGCTGTACATGCAGTCGACCTGTTCGGCCGACGGCTCCTACACGCTAACGGTCACGTTCGAAATCGGGACCAATCTGGACGATGCACAGGTTCTTGTGCAGAACCGGGTTGCCATCGCGGAGCCGACGCTGCCCGAAGAGGTGCGGCGGCAGGGTGTCAACGTTCAGAAGCGGGCCCCGAACATCATCGTGGTGATCTCGCTGACCAGCAACGATCCCAGCATGGACACGCTGTTTCTCTCCAACTATGCCCAGTTGCGGTTGCGGGATGAACTGAGCCGCGTCAAGGGCGTCGGCGACGTCACCATCTTCGGAACGGCCAACTACAGCATGCGGGTCTGGCTGAACCCACAGAAGCTGAAGGCCCGCAACATGAGTCCGCAGGACGTCATGGCGGCGCTGGCCGAACAGAATGTGCAGGTCGCAGCCGGGCAGATCGGTCAGCCGCCCACCTCGGACAACAACCAGTTCCAATACACGGTGACGGCCCAGGGACGCTTCAGCGACACGCAACAGTTCGAGAACATCATCGTCAAGTCGGGTGACGGGACGCGGCTCGTCTATCTCAAGGACGTCGCCCGCGTCGAACTGGGCAGTCAGTCGTACGACCAGTTCACGCAGAAGCAGGGCCAGCCCAACGCCAATATCGGCATCTTCCAGCTTCCCGGAGCGAACGCCCTCAGCGTGGCCGAGGAAGTTAAAGCGACGATGACACGCCTGGCGCGGCAGTTTCCGCAGGGAATGGAGTACAGCATCCCCCTGAATACGTCGGCTTTTGTCGAGGCGGCCATTCACGAGGTGTACAAGACGCTGTTCGAGGCGGGCGTGCTCGTGCTCATTGTGATTCTCGTCTTCCTCCAGGACTGGCGGGCCGTGCTGATTCCCGCCACGACCGTACCGGTGACCATCATCGGGGCCTTTGCGGCGATGTACGCACTGGGCTTCTCCGTCAATATGCTCACGTTGTTCGGACTGATCCTGGCGATCGGCATCGTTGTGGACGACGCGATCGTCGTAGTGGAAAACGCCGTGCACCATATCGAACGGGGCGAGTCGCCGAAGGAAGCGACCATCCGGGCGATGGACGAAGTGCTCGGCCCGATCATCGGCATCACGCTCGTGTTGATGGCCGTATTCATCCCCGCATCATTGCTTGGCGGCATCACGGGACAGCTCTATCGGCAGTTCGCGCTCACCATCGCGGCGACCGCCATCCTGAGCGCGATTAACGCGGTGACTCTCAAACCGGCTCAGTGTGCTCTCTGGCTCAGACCGGTTCGCAGCGAAAAGTTGTTTCTCTTTCGCTGGTTTGAAGCGGTGTACAGTGTTGTCGAACGGATTTACGTTGCGATCATCCGCCGGTTGTTGCGGCTGGTCGTTCCGGGACTGCTGGCATTCGCCGGCCTCGTGGCACTCGCCGGATGGTGGTATCTGCGGCTCCCGACCGGCTTCATTCCCACCGAGGATCAGGGCTACATCCTCATGACCGTGCAGTTGCCGGACGCGGCGTCGCAACAACGCACGCGCGAGGTGATGGCGAAGATCGACCAGATCCTCACAGAGACCGAGGGTGTGGGAAGCTGGATCACCATCGGTGGACTCTCCCTACTCGACAACAGCAGCGCGCCGAATGCGGGCACCATTTTCGCCTCCTTCACCGGTTTTCAGGAGCGAATTGCGAAGGGGCTTTCGCAGGATGCGATTCTGGCCAGCATTCAACAGAAGCTGCAGTCAATCCAGGAAGCCAACGTCTTTGCATTCGCTCCGCCGGCGATTCGCGGACTCGGTTTCCGCGGGGGATTTGAGATGCAGGTGGAAGACCGCGCGGATGTTGGTTTGCAGGAGTTGCAGCAGGTGGCCCAGGAGATTGTGAATACGGCCAACGCCCAGGCCGCGCTGGTCGACGTGACATCGACGTTTCGTCCCGGCGTGCCCCAACTGAAGGTCGACATCGACCACGTCAAAGCGAAGTCGCTGAATGTGCCGCTCAGCAATGTCTTTGGCACGCTTCAGGCGTACCTGGGATCGTCATACGTCAACGATTTCAACAAGTTTGGAAGGACGTATCAGGTTCGCGTGCAGGCCGATCAAAGGTATCGCAACACGGCCGAGGGCATCCAGAAGCTGCAGGTCCGCACCAATGACGGTCACATGATCCCCCTGGGGACGCTGGCCAGCGTCAGTCGGTCATTCGGCCCACAGATCGTCAATCGATACAACCTGTATCCAGCCGCGAGCATCTCGGGAGCCTATCGTGTCGGATACAGCTCCGGCGAGGCCCTGCGGATCATGGAGCAGATTGCCGATCAGACGCTGCCCGCCAGTATGGACTATGAATGGACAGGGACCGCATATCAGGAAAAACGCGTCGGCGGCGAGGCAGTCTTCATCTTTATCGCGGCCGTGTTGCTTGTCTATATGGTGCTCGCCGCCCAGTACGAAAGTTGGCTGTTGCCGATCGCGGTGATTCTTGTGGTGCCGCTCGGACTGTTGGGCGCGGTCGCGGCCGTGTCGCTGCGCGGGATGGACAACAACGTCTATACCCAGATCGGGATCGTGCTCATCATCGCATTGGCGAGCAAGAACGCCATTCTGATTGTGGAGTTCGCACGAATGTTGCGGGGCCAGGGGAAGTCGATCCTCGAAGCGGCCGAGCAGGCGGCGCAGATGCGATTCCGGCCGATCATCATGACGTCGTTCGCATTCATCCTCGGCGTGGTCCCGCTCGTCACCGCGACCGGCGCGGGCGCTGTGGGACAACAGGCTCTGGGAACGGCCGTGTTCGGCGGCATGATCGCCGCAACGATCCTGGCCGTGTTCTTCATCCCCATCTTTTATGTCGTGGTCCAGCGACTCGACGAACGTCTCCGACGGAAGCCCGCCGTGACGGCAAACACCACGCGCGATGCCGCGACAGAACGCTCCCATGCGGAAGTCGCCGCCACAGCCGCGACGGCCGTCTGACGTCCCCGGAGAACAATTCGGTGGCAGAGATTACGGCGCATCCGGCGAGAGCTTGATCAGCCAAGCTTCGGCGAGGCGCGGCTGATAGCGCCAATTGACACCTTCCAATCGCACGTTGTCGAACGTGACCGAAAGCTTTCCGTCGCGCAGCACGTCCGCCGGAACGGGAAACTCCTTCATCGTGTTCATGGTCGTTTCGTACTTCGAGGCTTGGAGCGGCATGCCGTTCGCGCGCGGCTTGAGATCGCCAAAACCGCTGAAACGCAGCACATAGCGGGCGCTCGGGTCGAGACGGTCATACTCGAGCGATCCGGGAGAACCGGTCACCAGCCACGACAGACGCTGGCGGCTCATCCCGTTGT
>JAHBXU010000405.1 GCA_019636315.1 Planctomycetaceae bacterium
GACCTCGCCATGAAGAACGCTTGTGGCGTGTGCCTCCTGCGCCTGGGAAAGTACTCACAAGCCGTCCATGTCTACCGAGGCCTGGTGATGGCCCCGGACGGACTGGCACTTCGCGACGACGTGCCGGAAGCCTTGAAGCTCAACTTCGCGACGGCGCTGATTCTCGACGGCAAGTCGTCCGGAGGGATCGACGTGCTGCGACAGTTGGACGCCAGTCACCCTGACGTCGAACGAGTTCGGCAAGAACTCAGGCATTGGGAGCGGCAGCTTGGATTCTGGAATCGAACCATGTGGCGTCTCGGCATCGGACCTCAGCGATCGGTCGAGCTTGGGGACGCGCCGGGTGTGCTGCTGTAAATGCGTGTGCGGCCGGCCGCGATGTCACTAAACTGAATCACTCGCAGTCTTCCGGCGGTCGGGAAGACTGCGAGGTGTCGTCGATGGACGCCGCCTGACGAACCGGACACCAGAATCCCACTCATCATGTCGCTTGTCGATAGTCTGATTCTCGTCACCGGCGTCTTGCTTCTGCTCGGGATCGCATCCAGCAAGTTTTCCGCGCGACTCGGTGTTCCGGTCCTGGTGCTGTTTCTGGGTCTGGGAATGCTGGCCGGTTCCGATGGCATCGGCGGCATTGCCTTTGAGAACTATTCGCTGGCGTTCGGCATCGGGACGCTGGCATTGGCCGTCATACTTTTCGATGGCGGACTGCAGACTCCGATGGACGCCGTCCGGACCAACTGGAAGCCGGCCGTCGTCCTGGCGACAGCCGGCGTTCTGGTGACCGCCCTGGTGACCGGACTGGCCGCGGCGTGGATCCTCGAGATCCCCCTCCTTGAGGGACTGCTGCTGGGCAGCATCGTCGGCTCCACGGATGCAGCGGCCGTGTTCGCCGTGCTGCGCTCAGGAGGGGTCCGTCTCTCGGAACGTCTGACCGCCACATTGGAGCTGGAAAGCGGATCGAACGATCCGATGGCCATCTTTCTGACCATCAGTTGTATTGAGTTGCTGTTGGGGCAGGTTCCCCTGGGAACGGGCTTGCTCATCCTCTTCGTCAGGCAAACCTGCGTCGGCGCGTTCGTGGGAATCGCCGTCGGCTATTGGGCCGTGTGGGTGATCAACCGCATCAATCTTCCCGCCGCCGGGCTGTATCCGGTGCTGGTCACCGCTTTTGGTCTGCTCACCTTTGGACTGGCCGCCTGGCTGGGCGGCAGCGGCTTTTTGGCGATCTATCTGGCGGGGATCGTCATCGGGAACAACCGCATCGTGTTTCAGCGCGGCATCTTTCTCTTTCACGATGCGGTCGCCTGGCTCGCACAGATCGTCCTGTTCATCATGCTGGGACTGTTGAGCTTTCCCAGCCGCCTTCTGGCCGTCAGCGTGCAGGGCCTCCTGATTGGCGCCGTGCTGATCGTTTTCGCACGGCCGATCGCCGTGGTGATGTCGGTGCTGCCGTTTCGATTTCACTGGCGCGAACTGCTGTTCATTTCCTGGGTGGGTCTGAAAGGGGCCGTGCCCATTACTCTGGCGACCTTCCCGTTGCTGGCCGGCGTGGACCGCGCACCGCTGCTGTTCGACGTCGTCTTTTTCGTCGTCGTCGTGTCGGCCGTGTTGCAGGGGTCGTCACTGCCATTTGTCGCCCGCTGGCTGAAACTGGAACTCCCCGCGGTCCCCGATCCGCCTGTGACTCTGGAGATCAGTTCCATGCGGCATGTGGAGGGAGACATCGTCGACTACTCGGTCGGCGCCGACTCGCTGGCGGCTGGGCGCATGGTCAAGGATCTGGCACTGCCCGAAGGGGTCGTCATTGCGCTGATCGCGCGGCACGAGCAGATCATTCCCCCACAGGGCCGCACACAAATCGAACCTGGCGATCATGTCATCATCGTGCTCCGGCCAGGAACACGCCCGCTCGTCGATCAAGTGTTTGCGCGTCAGGTGGCCCAGCGCGCGCCGATCCCGGTCGAGATCGAGTTCCCTTTGCGAGCGTCCATCACCGTTGGCGAACTCGAGGACTTCTACGCAATCAAGATGAACGCGCCGCGAAGTTCGACGCTGGATGAGGCGGTCCGCCAGCATCTGGATGGCCAACCGTTGAGCACGAGCAGCATTGCACGCTTCGGCGAGATCTCGCTGCACGTCAGAGAGCTGACCGCAGAAGGAACCGTTCAGCAGGTCGGCATGGTGGTGCTGCCGCAGGATTGACGAGGTATGGTCGTCGCTCACTTCCCGTGACCCCAGGCGCTCCACGCCCGATGCGAGATGGGCAGGCCGGCCGTTTCAACTCGCTCGCGCGGCCTGCGGCGTCAGTTTTCGACGAGCTCCAGAAAGGGGTCGAGCCCCATGCGGTTGTACTTCTTGAGCTGCTCCTGTTCCTGCTTGAGCATCTGCTTGCGTTGCTTGATGTGCAGTTTCTCCAGCCGCCGCTGGATGCGTTGAAACATCGCAAGCCAACCGGAGGAGAGTTCGCCGCTGCGATTCGCGCGGGCGCTCCGTTGAAGCCTGTGTAGCTTTTGCGGGGGGAGCACAGTCAACAGCTCATCCTGCAGCGACAGGAAGAACTGGTAGCTGCCGGGATCTCCCTGCCGAGCCGCGCGGCCGATGAGCTGGCGATCGATTCGCTTGGACGAATGCATCTCAGTGGCAATGACGTGCAGTCCGCCCGCCTCCCGCACCATCTCGTGGAGCAGGATGTCGGTGCCCCGTCCGGCCATGTTGGTTGCGATGGTGATCCGCCCGGGGAGTCCGGCCTTCTCGACAATCCTGGCCTCCTGTTCGTGCTGAACCGCGTTGAGGATGGAGTGGGCGAGCCCTTCCTCTTCCAGCCGAGCCGAGAGCGCGTGTGACGCGGAGACGGACGGCGTCCCAACGAGCACGGCCCGCTTCTGGGTGACCAGTCGCGTGATCTCCTGGAGGATCGCTTCCCGCTTGGCGGCCTGCGTCGCGAAAATCCGCGTCGGCAATCCGGTGCGGCGGCTCCGTCGGTGCGTCGGGATCACAGTGACCTTCCGTTTGTACACCCGTTTGAACTCCCGCCGCGCGACCGCGGCTGTCCCCGTCATGCCGGCCAGATGTTCGTAGCGGCGGAAGAGCGTTTGAATGGTCACACGCGCCCCGCTGCCTGTCTGCGGGCTGAGCGGAATGGCCTCCTTGGCTTCGACCGCCTGATGCAGACCGTCCTGCCACTTGCGGCCGTCCATCTGCCGCCCGGTCGATTCATCCACGATGACGACCTCGTCGTCGACGACAATGTAGTCGCGATCGAGCGTGAACCCAAAGTAGGCCGTCAGCGCCTTCTCAACGTGCTGGTAGATGCGTTCGGTGTCGATCGAGTCGAGCAGCGCCGGTTTGGAGATCAACACGATCTTGCGGCAGCCGTGATCCGTCAAGAAGGCCGACCGCCGCTTCTCGTCGTAGATGAAGTCATTCCCACGTTCCAGTTGCGCAACAACCTGGTTGGCCCAGCGGTAGAGACTGACCATCGCGGGACGGTTGGGAAGTTCCAGCCCGATGATCAATGGTGTCCGAGCTTCGTCGACGAGGATACTGTCGGCTTCGTCAACGAGTGCGAAGTACTGGCCGCGCTGGACAGGCGCCTCTTCCGCCGAGTCGCGGTGGAACAGCTCGCGGCGCTTGTCGGAATTGGCGCTCGCGCCGGAGCGGAGTCGATCGCGGAGAAAGTCGAATCCGATCTCGCTCGCCGTGCCATAGGTGATGTCGCACGCATAGGCCGCCCGCCGACCGGCCGTATCGAGCGGTTGCTGGATGCAGCCGGTCGTCAACCCCAGCCGTTCATAGACCGGGCGCATCTGACTGGCGTCGCGCTGAGCAAGGTAGTCGTTGGTGGTCAGGACGTGGCAGCCTTTCCCCGCGAAGGCGCGAAGCGCCGTTGGAAGGACTGCCGTGAGGGTCTTCCCTTCTCCGGTCTGCATCTCGGCAATCCCCCCCTCGAACAGGGCGACGCCTCCCATGATCTGCACTGGGTAGTGCGTCATGCCGAGCTCGCGCGTCGATGCCTCAATGGCGAGGGCGAAGACGTCCGGCAGCAGTCGTTTGAGCGCCGTTCCTCCTCGTGCCTCCCACTGCAGTCGCCGCCCTTCCGAGTGAAGCTCACCATCTGAAAGCGCGGCCATCCGTTTCGACCGGCTGAGCACCTGACGCGTCACGTGTCGGCAGTAGGCCAGGGAAATCATCGCCGGGTGATGTGCAAGTCGATGGGCGTGACGAATTCCTTCACTTCACACGATGCGACGGTGGCTCGCGTACTGTCGGCGCCCCCGTGGGCTGTCGCGTACTGACTCAACGAATGCGCAAGGCGACAGATCGCGGTCCCAGCGCATCTCGTCCCGGCCGGTCGCTCACACTTGCCGCTCCGTCGACCAGCAAGACGTCAGCCGCGCATCTGCAGGTTTCGTGCGTGAGCCATCGCGTCTTCCGCCTCCTGAATGAGGCCACATCGCTGACAGATCACTGACAACTGAGTAAATGAGAACGGGTCTTCCGGATCGAGCTCCGTGACCTTCCGAGCATGTCGGACGGCGTCTTCCGGCTGGCCCAGCTTCTGAAGATAGACCGCGAGCGCGGAGTGCGAGAGCACATGATTGGGATCGACGACGAGCAGTTCCTTCAGTCGTGCCACCGCGCCTTCCAGGTCGCCTTCGTTCTTGATCCGGGTCGCCTCGTCATACATCTCGTCAGGTGTGGGCATCTCTCACTCCAAGCGCGGCGAGAGCCGCTGGTGGCCATTCGCTCGTCCGTTTCAGTTGACGTCAATCTCTCACGAAGCATGCGCGAAGACGCGCCGCAGGGCGGGATCATC
>JAHBXU010000406.1 GCA_019636315.1 Planctomycetaceae bacterium
CTGGAGAGGCGACGCTGGCGCAGGCGATAGAGACCGTTCAGACGCGAACCCGGCAGTTCGCGAAACGCCAGGAGACCTGGTTCCGGAATCTCGTGGAGTGCCGGCCGGCGCCGTTGACGGGAGCCGAGTCAGCAGAAGAGGTTGCGATGCGGCTGGCGCGTCTGGGGCAGGCCGCGAACCGCCACTGAGGAGCCGCGCCAGGAAGGGCGGGCGACCCGCGGCGATTCTCCCGGGGGCGGGAATTCGCCCGACATGCTGGCGGCCGTTCCAGGCCCCGGATAAAATTGGCCTCAGTGGCGGACGGTGCAAGACCCGCCGCGACGAATACCTCAGCAGGCAGTGTGGACGAGCGTTGTTTGCCGGCAGGAGTCGGCAAGTGTTTGGTCCCGAATTCGCAGCCAGGGAAGTCCGCGAACCGCTGCTGTCACGACGACGGTTCTTTATGACTTCTGAACTTGCCCTGCACGATCGCTCGCAGGAACGCGACCTGGTGGATCCGGCGGTGTTTGTCGGCCGGCTGCTGGGGCGAGACCGCCTGGAGCGGGACGACGATCTGGAGCATGGGGAATTCGGCCTCCTGGACCCCTTGACCGGCAAACGGATCCGGGTGGCGGTCCAGGCGCTGACGCGCTACGCAGCGCGACAGCTGGACATGCTGCACCCGCCGTCGTCCTTGAGCTGAGAACGGCGCTGATCCAAGGCGTGTCGACTCACAGCGCGCGGCGCGGGTCCGGATTTTTTTGCGCGCCCCGCAGGCCGAATCAACCGGGCAGCGATTGCTCGCCGCCCGGTTTGAGATCCGCTGGTTGCCGCCGTGAGGGTGAAGTCGTTTCGCCGCGGCCTCACTCGTCTGTGACGCAGCCTTCGCTGGCGCTCTTCACATTCTTGATGTACTTGTACAGCGTGCCGCGGGTCGCCTTGTAAGCGGGGGCGGTCCAGGCGGCACGCCGCCGGTCCATCTCCGCCGCGTCGACCGCCACGTCGAGCCGATTCTTCTCGGCGTCGATCGTGATGCGGTCGCCGTTCTGAATCAGCGCCAACGGCCCCCCTTCCTGCGCCTCCGGCGTCACGTGCCCGATGATGAAGCCATGGCTGCCGCCGGAGAACCGGCCGTCGGTGATGAGGGCCACCTTGTCCCCCAGTCCAGCGCCCATAACGACGGACGTCGGCGTCAGCATCTCCGGCATGCCGGGTCCGCCCTTCGGCCCTTCGTAGCGAATCACGATGACGTCGCCGGCCTGAATCTCCTTCCGCTCCATCCCGCGGAGCATGTCCTCTTCGCTGTCGTAGCAGAGGGCCGGGCCGCTAAAGGTCAGGCCCTCCTTGCCCGTGATCTTGGCCACCGCGCCGTCGGGGGCCACGTTGCCGCGCAGGATGCGGATGTGCCCGGTCTTCTTGATGGGATCTTCGACGGGGCGAACGATCTTCTGCCCCGATTTCAGGCCGGGGAGGTCGGCGACGTTCTCTGCGAGCGTTTTGCCGGTGCAGGTCATACAGTCGCCCTTGAGAAACCCCTTCTCCAGCAGATACTTGATCACAGCAGGGGTTCCGCCGATCGAGTGCAGGTCTTCCTGGACGAACTTGCCGGACGGCTTGAGATCGGCGAGATAGGGAACGCGGTCGCTGGTCGTCTCGAAGTCGTCGATGGTCAGATCGATGCCGACGGAGCGGGCGATGGCGATGAGGTGCAGGACCGCGTTCGTCGAACCACCGAGTGCCATAACGATCGTCATGGCGTTCTCGAAGGCGTCGCGGGTCATGATGTCGCGCGGCTTGAGATCGCGCTCGAGAAGCAGGCGGACGGCCGCTCCGGAACGAACGCATTCTTCCAGCTTGCCGGGATCCTCAGCGGGCGTGCTGGACGAATACGGCAGCGACATGCCCATCGCTTCAATGGCGCAGGCCATCGTGTTGGCCGTATACATGCCGCCGCAGGCGCCCGCGCCGGGACAACTTTTCCGAACGATCTCGCGGCGCTGTACTTCGGTAATCTTGCCGGCGACGTACTGGCCGTACGACTGGAACGCCGAGACGATATCCAACTTCTCGGCGTCGACGCCGTCGACTCCCTTGAGTGCGGCTGAGCAGCCGGCCTTGATCGTCCCGCCGTAGATCATGATGCTCGGCCGGTTGAGGCGGCCCATCGCCATCACCGCGCCAGGCATGTTCTTGTCGCAGCCGGGCAGCGCGATGAGGGCATCGTACCATTGAGCGCCCATAATGGTCTCGATCGAATCGGCGATCAGATCGCGCGACTGCAGCGAGTAGCTCATGCCGTCGGTGCCCATCGAAATGCCGTCGGAGACGCCGATGGTGTTGAACCGCATACCGACGAGCCCCGCCTCGTGCACGCCTTCCTTGACCTTTGCGGACAGGTCGAGGAGGTGCATATTGCAGGAGTTGCCTTCGTACCACATCGAGCCGATGCCGACCTGGGCCTTCTGCATATCCTCATCGGTCAGGCCGGTGGCGTAGAGCATGGCCTGCGACGCGCCTTGGGAAGCCGGTGCGGTGATGCGCGAGGAGAACTTGTTAAGCATGGTGCAATTGTGCGTCGTTGTGAAGCTGCGAGAAGGAAGACCGCGAGCGGCCATTTTAGCGGGACTGGCCAGAAGATGCGCCTGCAGGCGGGTGCCGCTCGGACAATCCCAACAGAGCGGAAATCACAGCCAGGGTTCACAGGATTCCCGCGTGGTTGGGGATACTTTGCACAGTTATTCAGCACCCCTTCCTCGGTGTGTCGTCAGACAACGAAGCATTCCCAAGCCGACGGGCTTGCCGTCGGACGATGGGAGTCGGGCATTCCTGTGTCGCTGGAAGTGCACTGAACGCATCCTCATGAGCGACTGACGGCAAAGCCGTCAGCTTGGGAATCAAGACCGCGACGACTCATCATCGGGAGCAGTTCGGAATGAACTCACCCCCGGATGCCGGCCATCGCGTCACATGTCATGTTGGCATCGATGCTCACTGCAACTGCTGCAACCAGGACGGATGAAGAACCTGCAAGCGTGCCCCAGGCACCCGCGATTTCTCAAGTTTGCCTCCTTGCTGCGCGACGGGCTGTTGCGTAGCATCATAGGTGACGTCAATTGACGTCGTCCCTCTGCGATGTTCGATACCGGGCTCCGCTTTTGTTGGCCCTACAAGCATGTGACCGGGGACTGAAGTTTCTCCGACTTGCGTCCTACCGCGGCCTTTGTGGTTTGCGGCGTATGCGGCTCGGGTGATGAGGTCCCCCCGTGGACCATCGGGTCCAAACAAAACAGCTCGAACGGCATCCGCGGAGGTTTTCCTTCTATTCCGCTCGCGCGCCCGGGAACCGATCGCCCCTGGCGCGGGTCGAGACGAGATGCTGGCGGCTCATGCGAGCCGGGCCGCGTGTCGTTGCCAGGATTAAACGCCAGCATGTCCTGCAACGCCGAGCGGCCAGACTGCTCGGTCGAAGGGTGGGCGGACCACGCTTGTTGCGAGCCGGGTCTGTATTTCTCACCCAATTGGGCCCGCCATTGCCGCACGCGTTTCGTGCTGCATCCCCCCAACCTGTCAGAAATCCGGGCGCTTATCGCGAAGAGCCGATTGCGGAGTGCAACGAGGGATCACGAGTTTCCGGAAGCACCCAGCGGACAATTTCACCAGCGCGCTGTCGTCGGGTGGCGTCGCTCCAGGAACCACGAATTCTGCGGCACTGAGCCAGAATTTCTTCCGGGCTGGGATCGCTTCCATGCTCCACCTGCTGAGTTTGGACGGTGGCACTCATGACTTTTTCCTTTTCCATTGATTCTCGTCGTATTGAGATCACGTTGGCAGGTATTGTGTCACGCGTCTCTTCAACCGGCCCTCGGCGCGCTTCCTGCTGCTCCTCTGGGGGAAAGTGCCTCTTGGAGGGGACGTTTCTTCCCGATCGATGGGCGTTGCAGGCGGATTCCACATTGCGTGATTTTGCCCACGATAACGCTGCAAGTGCGGCGCTTTGGACGCCGCCGCTGCGCGAAACACTACTCGTGCTGCGGGAGCGGGACGAGGATGTTGAGAGACTGCGGTTGCACGCGGACGGACAACGGAGTGTCCCCCACCGGATCACCGTCGGCAGTAAGAGGCATGGCCGTCTGTGCGACGATTGACAATTCGCGGACACGGCGAAACTCAATCAGGTCGTGCTGCAGATAGTCCGCCAGCACGTACTGCGATGTGAGCGCGGCAATCTCTCCCGAATCACCGTCACGAACGATCACCACGTCAGCCAGTCCATCGTCGATCTCCGCTTCCGGCGAGACGGATAGTCCGCCGCCCGAGAAGCGTCCGTTGGCGACGAACAAATTCAGGGCGTCGAACTCTTCGGTCGTGCCGCCATCCGATTGAATCGCCACCTGGTAGACATGCAGATCGCGGATGACGTCGATCACTCCCCGCAGATAGCACAAGGGACCCCATCGCCCCTTCATCTCCGGCGTCATCGCCTGCAGGTAACGACCCGTATTGCCTCCCGTCAACATGTTTGTGCAGAGGTGTGTGCCATCCGATGAGCCGATCTGCAGCGTATCCATTCTCTGAGGTTGACCCGACGCCAGGGATTGCAGAGCTTCAGAGGGAGTGAGTGGAATCTGGAGCGTGCGCGCAAGGTCGTTGCCCGTGCCAAGGGGCAACACGCCCATCACGGGCGACTGTGAGTAAGCGGCAAGAGCCTCGGCGACAGCGTTGACGGTGCCGTCGCCGCCCGCAGCGACGAGAAGCTCGCTCCCCTGGTCGATCGCGCGGGCGACGGCCTCGACGGTTGCGTTGCGTCCGTGGGGCTCGACAATCGTGACGAAC
>JAHBXU010000407.1 GCA_019636315.1 Planctomycetaceae bacterium
TCCGGCGGGAACGCCGCGTTCCCGCACAAGTCGCACGGAACAGTCCGGATCCGGCTCGTCCGCGTTCATCGTTGCGAACAGTTCGCCGTTCTGAAGAGCCAGCAGGCTGCTGATCAGTTCGAGTGCGCCGCTGCCAGCCCCCGCATAAGACAGCAGGCCCTTGGCCGCCACCACGGGCGGCTGCGAGTCCGGCTCGCCAAAAACGTGTGCAATGGCGGCCGCCTCGGCTGCGTCCGACAGGAGTGTGCCGAGTCCGTGAGCGTGGATGTGACCGATGGATCTCAAATCAGCTCCTGACTGCGACAGGGTGTTCTGCATGGCGGTGACGAGGGCATGCGTGCAAGCCGCGGCTCGCGGATGGGCAATGCGCGACGTTGACGCGGCCGCGAGGATCTCACCGGCAATCGGAACCCCGCGACGTTCGGCGGAATCCAGTGCTTCCAGGACCAGGGCCGCCGCGCCTTCTCCCGGTGCAGGGCCCGTGCGTCGGCGATCAAACGGCCGGCAGACGGCCGGTTCCCCTTCGTCGGCCAGGTCACCTTCTCCTCGTGCGCGGATCAGGTTGAACGGACTCAGCATGTTGCCGGTGGCTCCGACGAGCATGGCATCGGCCTCACCGGCACGAATCTTTCGACAGGCTTCGGCAACCGCCATGTTGGCCGCGACGTGTCGCTGCGTCACCGTGTTGTTCGGACCTTGCAGATCGCTGATAATCGCCAGATGACAAGCCGGCATATTCGGGAGGCAGGTAAGCAACCAGAGCGGTGCGACCTCAGCGAGTCCGGTGGTTCCCCAGCGGTCAAGATGCAACGTACCGCCGTCCGCACAAGCCGCGATGCCGGCGCGAAAATCGTCGGGTTGCAGGGAGACATTATCCGCACCGAAGCAAACACCGATCCGGTTGCGATGATGGTCGCCGGCTTCCAGAAGACCGCTGGCCTGAAGCGCCTGTAATCCCGCCGCGACGCCCAACTGCGTCTCGCGGTTCATCAGCTTGAGCGACTTGCGAACGGCCTTCTGAACGCCGCCGGGCAGCTCACCAAAGTCTTCAATCCGCCCCCTGAACTCCGTGGCTTCGCAACTGCGCAGGACGGAGGGATCGTCCGTATCCGGCGCGGCCGACAGGGCTCGCCACAACGCGTCGACCGAATTCCCGGCAGCACTCACGGCCCCGAGTCCGGTGATCACGATGCGACGCGCTTCAACACCAGGTCGAAGTCGAATCGTGGGAAATGGCAGCATCAGTCACTGTCCCGTTTCAGCAAAACCCAGGTCGTGAGTAATCTCCTCACGTCAGACCGCGAGAGACGCAGGACGGGCGACTCCCCCCATTCGGGTACGCCTATTACTCGACAGGGGCCGGGTCCGTCCAGACCAGTTCCGGCACGCGGTGAAGTCGCCGATTCGGAACGAGTTGCTATTCCGCTTCAGCCGCTCGCAAGATGGCCTCGAGATCGGCGATCACCTCGGGGGTCGCGGGGTAGATCAGCGCTTCGGCGAACGGCTTCGGAGTCCGCACCAACTGGAACTCGTCAGCATTTGCCCGCTCGATCGGGATGAGATACGCCTGCCGGTGGTCGATGGACAAACCCTCAAGTCCAACGATGCGAATCGCGCCGTCGAAGTTGGCCGGCGGCCATGAGCGTTCGACATTCCACTCGACGCGGTCATCCGAAGCGGGAGTGGCGGCGACAATCAGCGGGGCGTCGAGAATCTGGGCACGATTGAGTGTCGTCGGATTGGACGTCAGCAACACCATCGTGAACAACAACGCCATCCACAAACACAAGACGACCAGTGGGAGACCGATCCGCCAGCCGGTCGCGGTCGATTGCACGGGCGCCGTTTCTTCCGCGGCGACCAGCGCGGGCGTGTCGACATCCGTGCGACGCGGCGTGGCCTTCGGGCTGGGAGAGTTGCGGACGGCCACTCGGAAATCCTTCTCGGAAGCCGCTTCAGATCAGGCGACTGGCTGATTTCCTGCCGAGCCGGCGAACGGATTGATCGGTCCCATCAACTCGGAGAAACACACGCCGGATTGGCCGGGGAAAAACCGTCCTCGCCGCGCAGCAGCATCAGGGCTGGGGAGCGAAATCTGTTCGCGGGCTGTACGCCTGGTCCAGTGCCTCATCAAAGTCGAACACTTCGTAAAAGTCGCTGAGCTGATCGCGATCGGTCTTTCGCATGCGGCCTTCTTCCACCAGTTCGAAGACGATGCGTCCAAAGTCCTCGGTGCAGGTGATCCCCCACCAGGCAAACACGGACCGCGCCATCAACCCGAACTGTTGCAGGGCCAGATCCCGGATGCCGAACAACAGTTCTCCTCCGGTGACATGCGATTCGACCACTTCGGCGTCAACGTCGCGGGGCCGCACGCGCCGCTGCAACGACTGCTGCGTGTGCCGCAATGCTTCAAACACGAATTCGTACGCGTCCGTGTGATACCGTAGCCTTGGGCTGAGAGTTCTCGTTGATACGGGCATGGGCCGATCCCAACTGACACTGTGAAGACGGCGAAAGCCGTGCTGCAGACCAATGGGGGCGTTCCAATCTCCGGCGCGGGAAATCGACGCCAATCTCTCATCAATATAGCGTGGGGGGCAGGCCATTGGAATCCAGGAAATTTCATCATTTCTGCGTTGTGGAGAAGCGGAAGGCACGAAAATGGTGCGACGTCCTTTACTCCATTGACGCCCTGCAGCGAAGTGTCAGCGGAATCGACAAAGTCCCGTTGACGAGCGACAAGCAAAGAAAGGAGTGTCGATTCCCACCGGCCTTTCTCGAGTACGCAGTGAATCAGTAACTCGCCGCCGCCAAGTGTTTCCCGCTGTTGATTTTGTGTAGACTGCACGCCCAGCGCCGGGTTATCAGCGTTTGTTCTCTGAATCGAAGAGGATCACACTATGCGAGTTCTTGCGTTTGTCGCGACCGTTGCGTTGGCAATCCCGGCGTTCTCTCAGGAGCGAAGGTCCGAGCCGCGGCATACAACCGTCTATCAGCACGACGGCCACTTCGCCGGCTGGCCCGCGAACAACGGCATCTGGAACTGGGGCGACGAGATCGTCGTCGGCTTTTCTCTCGGCGAATACAAGAAAAACCCGCGCGGAGGCCACGACATTGACAGCGACAAGCCCTCGACCGTCCGTCAGGCCCGCAGCGTCGACGGCGGTGAGACCTGGGCGATCGAGATCCCCTCGTATCTGGCGGAAAATGGCAAGGACCGTGCCACTACGACGCTGAACGCACCGATTGATTTCTCCAATCCGGACATCGCCCTGCGGTTCAGTGGCTCGAAGTTTTACTACTCGCCGGACCGCTGTCATACCTGGGAGGGACCATTTGAACTGCCCACCTTTGGACGACCGAAACTACTCGCCCGGACCGACTACATTATCGAAGGACCGCAGCAGGTGACGGCGTTTGTCGCAGCGGCCAAAGATGGCGGCCAGGAAGGTCAGCCGCTCTGCATGCGCACCACCGATGGCGGCCTCAACTGGGAACTCGTCGGCTGGATCGGTGAACAGCCGCCGGAGAGCTACGGATACGGCATTATGCCGGCGACCGTGGCTGTGGGCGAAAACGGCTATCTGAGCATGATCCGTCGCGGCGGCGTGTTCGACGGTCAACGCCGATGGTGGGTCGAACCGTTCGTTTCACCCGACCAGGGCAAGTCGTGGTTTCTGCTCGACGGCCCCGTGATGGAAAACGCCGGCAATCCGGCCACGTTGACCCGTCTGCAAAACGGCGATCTGGCACTGGCGTACGGTTGGAGGCTCGCCCCCTATGGCATCCGCGCGAAAGTGTCAAAGGATGACGGCCAGACCTGGAGCCGCGAGATGATCCTTGCGGCCGACGGAGCGAGTTGGGATATCGGATACCCTCGCAGCGTACAGCGGGCCGACGGCAAATGCGTGACGATCTATTACCATCACCGGGCCGATCGACCGGAACGCATCATCGTCGCCACCATCTGGGATCCCTCGCGAACACGGTGACATCGTAGAGCAGGGCTTCGCCGCCACCGAAGCGCCAGCGTGAACATCAAAGCTTCATCCCTCGCTGACGCTTCGGATGACCGTTGCGGTGAAACCAGGGAACTGCACTGAAAACGGCCTTCCACCAAACCCCTCACGGTCGCCTGACATGGTTCACATGCAACTCAACCGGTGTCTGTGGAGTTCGTTCTGGTTCCTTTCGCTGGCGGGACTGACCACGGCGGCCGAGACGACGATCGGTCCGCACACGTTCACACTGCCGGACGGTTTCGAAATCATCCAGATCGCCGGTCCGCCGCTGGTGAACCGGCCGATTACCGCGGATTTCGACGAACTGGGACGCCTGTATGTCGCCGACTCCAGCGGATCGAATGACAAGGTGGATCTTCAACTGGAGCAGAAGCCGCACCGCATTGTGCGACTTGAAGACACCGACGGTGACGGCCTCTTCGACAAGAGCGTTGTTTATGCCGACAGCATGATGTTCCCCGAAGGAACACTGTGGTACGACGGGTCCCTGTATGTCGCGGCTCCCCCTTCCATCTGGAAACTGACCGACACCAACGGCGACGGCACGGCGGACCAGCGCGAAGTCTGGTTCGACGGTAAAACGCTGACGGGCTGCGCGAACGATCTCCACGGCCCCTATCTCGGACCGGATGGATGGATCTACTGGTGCAAGGGGGCCTTTGCGGAGCAGACCTACGAACGGCCGGGGCGCGAGCCTCTGGTGACCCGCGCGGCGCATATCTTTCGGCGTCGTCCGGAGGGTGGACCGATTGAGCCCGTCATGACAGGCGGAATGGACAATCC
>JAHBXU010000408.1 GCA_019636315.1 Planctomycetaceae bacterium
GGGATGAATCCTTTCCTCCGCTGTTGCTCGGCGAACTCCAATTGCGGGCCGAGTTCCTGGACGGCTCCGGCAGCATCCGCCAGCGCGACCGCCAGATCGACCAGATCCACGGCGACCGGGGGGGCCTCCTCCGCCCGGGCCACGGCATGCGGCCAGAGCGTTCCTCCCTGGACAAGAGCAGCCATCAAAGCAATGCAAACGCAAGAGACGCGCATGACTCGCCCTCCCCGGCGGAATTGCCGCCGTCAGCATAAGGCAGACTTCCCAACTCTGGCAATGGCCGCTGGTCAATCTCAGACCCACAGGCAACGAATCAAACGGAAGCAACATCCGGCGGCAGTCCTCGCCTGCAGATTGCGTGCAGAAACTGGTTTGTGCCGCTCGATCCGTCGGTCGGCGTCGCATGCAGTCCAGGCACGGAATCTTCTTCAATCCTCAGTTCTCGACCCATGGCGAAAGGCGTTTCGTTTGAGATCCCCCTGTTCCTCTGCGTCTCTGCGAGAGATCACCAAACAGGAGACACCATCAATTGAGGATCACGCCTGGGGGCCAGCACGCAACCAACATCTCAAATGCACACACAGCAGCCGCTTGATGTTGAGTCAACGGTTGTGTTCCCCGTCGGTTCGAGGCAAGATGCACAGGATGTCATTCCCTGGGCGTCTGACGTGATGGCGGCTGACAGCGGTTTCTCGCTCGTTGTCCCACCCACACCACAACCAAGGTCGTGACCTGCCTGACTCGCCTCGCTCTTTCCCGCCGAACATACCGCAATTGATGCCTGAGCGAATTCCCCTCGATAAGGAAGAGCGTGCTGTCTACGAATGGCAGATCTGGGTCGATGACTTTGGTGAAGCCGGACAGGAGCGGCTGAAGGCGTCGTCCGTGCTGATTTCCCGCATCGGGGGGTTAGGCGGCGTGGTGGCTTACGAGTTGGCCGCCGCAGGCGTGGGAAAACTCGTCCTGGCTCATGCTGGGAACGTGAAGCCCAGCGATCTCAACCGCCAGTTGCTGATGACGCACGACGGGATTGGCAAACCACGGGTCGAGTCGGCCGCGCGCCGATTGCGCGAACTGAATCCCCGATTGGAAATCGTCGCGGTCGGCGAGAACGTCTCCGAAGAGAATGCTGCGGCACTCTGTCAACAAGTCGATCTGATTGTCGACTGTGCCCCATTGTTTGAGGAGCGGTTCGCCATGAATCGGCAGTCGGTGGCGCAGCGTAAGCCGCTCGTCGAATGCGCGATGTACGACCTCGAAGCCAGCATCACAACGATCATTCCGGGGCGCACGCCCTGCCTGGCGTGCCTCACACCCGAAACGCCTCCGGCCTGGAAGCGGGAGTTTCCTGTCTTCGGCGCCGTGTCCGGAATGGTCGGCTCGATGGCCGCAATGGAGGCCATCAAAGTGTTGGCGGGCTTCGGGACACCGCTCGCCGGCAGTCTGATCACCTGCAATCTCCGCGACATGACGTTCTCTAAGCGGACCCTGCAGAAGAATCCGAACTGCGCCGTCTGTGGAATGATTCAACGCTGATGGCCGACGGTTTCATTGGGAATCTGCACTGCATGGGGGCCGATTCCGAAGTGCCGCCCCAATCCGTGCCACAGGAACAGGCCGAGCGGCATGGTGAGCGCGCCGAAGACCCAAAGACTCCACAGCGGAGCCCCCCAACGCAGCAGGTCACCCGCGTCGCCGATGCCCTGGATTGAACCGCCGGCGAGATAGGCGCCGTTTGCAATCAGACAGAAGCCGGCGAAAAATTGGAGAACGTGGACGCCGGGCAGTTGGGCGGCCTTGCAGGCCTGCCACAACAACAGGGGCAGCAGCATGCCGAACATCGGCCCCGCCCAGGCGACAGCCAGCGGATGCGGGTTGGGCGCGACGTCTGTTCGCGAAATCCCCAGTGGATGGAGGACGACTTTCGTGACGGTGCCGCCGGTGGCCCACGCCGCGGCGGCGTGGCCCAGCTCATGAACCGCCATCATGCCCAGCCAGCACAGCGGCAGCAGGCTTCCCATGATCAGGATTTGACGCATCCGCTGCATGGATCGCGACGCGGCCGTCGACAGAGGAGAATCGAACACCCCGGTGGACCGAATGGTCCATCGCGTCAGAAATCGGCGTGTTTGGGCGTCCGGGGGAAAGGGATCACGTCGCGAATGTTCTGCATGCCTGTCAGCAGGAGCAGCATGCGTTCCAGTCCGAGGCCGAACCCACTGTGCGGGACGCTGCCATAGCGGCGGAGATCCCGATACCACCAGTAGTCTGCCGGGTCGAGGCCGCATTCCCTGAGCCTCAGGTCGAGCGTCTCCAGCCGGTGTTCACGCTGGCTGCCGCCGATGATTTCGCCCACGCGCGGCACCAGCACGTCCATCGCCCGGACCGTTCGTCCGTCATCGTTGCAATACATGTAAAACGGCTTGATCGTCCGCGGATAGTCGAACACGATGATCGGCTGGCCAAAGTGTTCCTCGGTCAGGAACCGCTCGTGTTCCGCCTGAAGATTGTCCCCCCACTTGACGGGATATTCCCACGTCCGGTCGGTCGACGTCACGATGTCGACCGCTTCCGAATAGCTGATCCGTTTGAATTCATGATCGAGGATGTTCTGCAGCGTGCCCAGAACCGTATTGTCGATCCGTTCGTTGAAGAATTCCATGTCTTCGCGGCACTCGTCCAGACTGGCTTGGACGATTGATTTGATGAACGCCTCGGCGAGTTGCATATCGCCGTCGAGGTCGCAGAACGGGACTTCCGGCTCGATCATCCAGAACTCGGCGAGGTGCCTTGCCGTGTTGGAGTTCTCCGCGCGAAATGTCGGCCCGAACGTGTACACCGGTCCGAGCGATGTCGCGAAGATCTCCGCTTCCAACTGTCCCGACACCGTGAGCGAGGCCCGCTTTCCGAAGAAATCGTTCTGAAAGTTGAGAGTGGAAGGGGGCGAGGCGGCCGTCCCTGGTCCCGGGACTTTGGTCTCACCTCTCGCCGCGATTGATTCGTGCAGCAACGTCGTCACCGTGAACATCTCCCCGGCGCCTTCGCAGTCGCTGGTCGTGATGATGGGGGTCTGGACGTTGAGAAAACCGCGCGACTGGAAGAACTCGTGAATGGCGCGGCATACACAGTTACGAACGCGCGCTATCGCTCCAAACGTGTTTGTCCGCGGCCGCAGATGCGCGATCTCTCGCAAGAACTCGAAGGAATGCCGCTTCTTTTGCAGCGGGTATTCATCGGCATCGGCGGTTCCAAGGAGTTCCAGTGATGCGGCGTGCAGTTCAACACGCTGCTTGGCGCCCGGAGACTCTTTGAGTTCTCCCGCGACGTGCACGCTGGAACCGGTCGTCAGATCGCTTTTGATCTCGGTAAACCCCGGCACATTGCCGTCGACGACAATCTGCAGATTGGCCATGCAGGAGCCGTCATTCAGCTCAATGAAGGAAAATCCCTGCTTTGAATCGCGCCGCGTGCGGACCCAGCCGGCGACTACGACCTGTGATCCCGGTTCGCCACGCGTTAACAGCGTCGCCACTCGTGCCGCCTGCGTACTCATGATTTCTCCCCTCCTGCATCATCAACCCTGGGCACAACCCTGTCGCCAGGCAGGAGAATAGCAGGTGAGATTCCACCCGGTCGAGGACGTCGCCAGGTGGACGTCTGACGGGACAGATTTGGCATTGGGATCCGTCTGATTGCGAGCATAACGGCAAACGACGGCAAACGGGTGATCAGGCTCGCTTCCCCCTGAGCGAGGTTCCGGCGACGAAGTCCTGGTTCATGCCATCCGCATGACGATCATTCCGCTGATGTCGTCAGCGCGTGACCGGATTATGATTTTGGCCGGCGATACCGTGGTTGTCCGCTCCAGCCCAGCTTGCGATGCAGCGTCCGGTAGTAGCTGTGTCCCGACAGTTTGACCAGCAGGAACTTGACGTCGGCCCGGCGAACGACAATCTGATCGTGAGGCCGCACGGGCTGCCGAATCTGACCATCGATGACCAAATGCACTCCCGGCTCGATCTGCGGCAGCCGCATCGTGTAGCTCACATCAGCGCGATCGACAAGGGGGCGATTCGTGAGTGTGTGCGGGCAGATCGGAGTGACCACAAAGGCCTGCAAATCCTGTCGCAGCAGGGGGCCGCCGGCAGACAGACTGTGCGCCGTCGACCCGACAGGCGTACTGATGATGAGCCCGTCGGCACTGTACGTCGTCACGCGCTCGTCGCCAATCGACAACTCGACGTCGAGCATTGTGAGCGAGCCGGCTGCCGAAAGCACCACCTCATTCAACCCGAGATACGACTCACTGGTGCCGTCTTCGTGCCGATGCTCGCAGTTGAACATCAGATGCTCGACGACGGTAAAGTGGCGATCGCGCAGCAGCGACAGATTCTGTTCCAGTTCGGCGGGCGACAGATCGGCGAGGAAGCCCAGCCGTCCCAGGTTCACCCCCACGATCGGCAGTTGCCGGGAACCAAAGTGCCGGCAGGCCCGCAGGATGGCGCCGTCGCCGCCGAGGACAATCGCCACATCCGCCTGCGGATGCTCGGTCTCCGGTTCTTTGGTTGTCGTCACGCCGACGACCTCAATCCCCGGAAAATCCTGCAATCGCTGCTCCAGTTCGGTCCGCACGGATTGCACGCGCATGGATTGATCGCGGGCCAGAATCAACACGCGCAGCGGCGCACGTTCGGACGAGTGCATGGACAGGGAAGCAGAATTCTCGGACATGGGCGCGGGACGGTCCATCAGGATCAGGCAGGGGATTGTTCAACGGGCGGGCGACGACTTCCCCCTGAGAATCAGG
>JAHBXU010000409.1 GCA_019636315.1 Planctomycetaceae bacterium
GTCGCGGCGCGTCAGGACGGGAAACTGGGCATGGGAATTAACGGGTATCTGGGCGTCGGCGCTGTGATGTTCGTCTGTGGCGTGATCTGCATGGCCACTAAGCGAAACGGCATTGGCGTGTTGATGGGGGTCGAGCTGGTGCTCAATGGAGCCAACGTCAACTTTGTTGCGTTTTCCAAGTTCGGCCAATTGGGCCTGGACGGTCAGGTCGTCGCGCTGTTTGTCATCGTGCTGGCGGCGGCGGAGGCAGCCGTGGCGCTCGCCATTGCATTGAGCTACTACAACAATCATCTCACGATTGACGTCGACCGCGCAGAGGAATTGCGGGGGTAACGTTCGTCACGACCCGATCGTCAGATTTCACGGACGCCATTACAGGCAGTGCAGAGCCGCATATGAGAAATATGCGGCCAAGCACTTGATGAAGCTGCACTCAAGCGCATGTCGCAGGAACAATACATCTATACGGGCACGATCCTGAAGTGGCTGCTGGGGATCGCCTGGCTGCTGCCGCTGGCAGGGTTCGCGATCGAGATCTTCGGCGGCGCCTGGGGCAAGCGGCTTGATCCCGAATCCGGTGGGCGGAAGGTGAAGCTGGCCGCCTATCTGGCCGTGTTCTGTATCGGCACCGGATTTCTGCTGAGCCTCGCGGCGTTCGCCATCTGGAAGGGCAACACGGGTGCCGTTCTGCTCGCTCCGTCCAGCGACGCTCACCATGACGTCCACGAGCACGGCGAGGCAGACCCTCCGGCCGACCACGCGCACCCCCATCCCCATGGGGCTGAGGCAGACCATGATCACCCTCATTCGCATCCCCATCCTGCGCCGGGCGAGGCGCGTGGCCAGTCCCCCGATGCCGACGCACACGCGGAGCACGTCAATAATCCTTATGCGGCGGCGTTCTCAGGAACCTACTACGAACTGGCCCGATTCGGGAAACTGCGTCTGGCGGTGGACTACTACATCGACGGATTGACCGTCCTGATGTTTTGCATGGTCACGCTCATCGCGACCTGCATCCACATCTTCGCCATTGGCTACATGGGCGACGAGTTGACGGAGGACTACGAAGACCATCAGGTGCACCTCTCGGGCGGGCGGCATTTTCACCGGCCGGGGCGGTTCTATCGGTTCTTTGCGTTCCTGTCGCTGTTCTGTTTCTCGATGCTCGGGCTGGTCATTGCCGGCAACATCTTTCAGGTGTTCGTCTTCTGGGAACTGGTCGGCGTCTGCAGTTACCTGCTGATCGGCTTCTATGTCGAGCGTCATTCCGCGAGCACAGCGGCCAACAAGGCATTCATCATGAACCGCGTCGGGGACTTCGGGTTCCTGATCGGGCTGATGATTCTGCTGACATACTTTGGCACGTTTCAGTTCGCCAATGTCAGCCCGCCCCAGGCGGCTGGCGGCGATTTGGGCCCTGGATTGTTCCAGATGGTGCGCGACGCGCACGGCGCGATTCATGTGGAAGACACGGCCGACGGGCGGATGGTGATGTTTCAGCAGGGGGCGGCGGCCACAACCGGGACGCCGGCGGGCGGAATTCCCTACTGGCTGCTGGTGGCAGCCGGGATCGGGATCTTTGCGGGATGCGTGGGGAAGAGTGCCCAGTTCCCGTTGCAACCCTGGTTGCCCGATGCGATGGAAGGCCCCACTCCGGTTTCCGCCCTCGTGCACTCCGCAACGATGGTGGCGGCTGGCGTCTACCTCGCCGGACGATTCTATCCGATGTTTCTGCCCGAGGTCTTGCTGGTGATCGCCTATGTTGGGTGCATCACGCTGTTCATTGGAGCGACCATCGCCATTGTGGCGACGGATATCAAGCGCGTCCTCGCGTATTCGACCATCAGCCAGCTTGGCTACATGATGCTGGCGCTTGGCGTCGGGGGCTGGGTGGCCGGCTTGTATCATCTGGTCACGCACGCGTTCTTCAAATCCCTCATGTTCCTCAGTTCGGGCAGCGTCATTTACGGCTGCCACCACGAACAGGAAATGACGAAGATGGGCGGGCTCTATAAGAAGATGCCAATCACCTGTGCCGCCATGCTGGTCGGCGTTGTAGCGATCAGTGGACTGGCGATCTGGATTCCTGTCGTGGGCCTCGTCGGGCTGTCCGGCTTCTATTCCAAAGACTCGGTGATTGCATCAGCGCTGGCGTTCATGGCGGCCAATCCGAACCACTTCCTGTTGTTCTTGGTGCCTCTGACGACTGCCGGGTTGACGGCATTCTATATGTTCCGTCTGTGGTTCATGACGTTCGCCGGTCCTCCGCGCGATCATCATGTTCATGAGCACGCCCATGAGTCTCCACGAGTGATGACCGTGCCGCTGATCATCCTCTCGGTCTTCGCCATTGGATGCGCGTGGTTTGGCGTGCTGGAGAACTGGATTCTGACGGCCGAGCCGGCACATGTCGCGGCAGGGGTGACATCGTCCTACCACGTGTTGCTGACAATGCCCGGGCATCACGCGATTCACGCCATGCACCACACGGCCGGGCTGGCGGCCCTGATCGCCGCGGTCACCGGTCTGCTCCTCAGCGCCGTGTTCTACTGGAAGGGGCTCGTCGATCCGGAAGCTGTGCGGCGCCCGCTTGGTGGAGTGCACCGGTTTCTGGTGGACAAGTGGCAATTCGATTACTTGTATGACGTCATGTTCGTCCGCCCGGTCCACATCGTGGCCTTCTGGTGCACAGCGTTCGACAAAAAAGTTCTGGACGGATTCCTGCACTGGCTCAGCCGCGCGACGGTGATGACGTCGAACTGGGACCGGAAGTTCGACGAAACGATGGTGGATGGCCTGGTCAATCTGGTCGGCAATGCGACGTATTCCGTCGGGCGCAGTCTGAGGACCGTGCAGACCGGACGGTTGCGTCAGTATGTCATGTTCATTGCCGTCGGCGTGCTTGGTCTGTTCGTGTTGATGTTTATGTTTTTTCCTCGGACTTAGCGTCCGAGCTGATTGTTGAGTGACAACGGAAAACATTGCGAGCCCAGCGAGATCGGTCTTACGATCACGGAGATGCCAACCCCGCTGATCAGGATCAGGTCGTCCAAATGCAAGTTCGACGGTCGGATGATTCCGCCCGCCCGGGCGCGAGACGAGACAAGGTGACGGACCAGAGATGAACGAGACTGCCCTGCTGACATTGACGATCTTCCTCCCAACGCTCGGCGCGCTCGGGTTGCTGTTTTTCGACTCAAAAGCTGTCGAGGGGATGCGCGTCTATTCGCTCGTCGTGACGGCCCTGACGTTCGTCCTGACGATCGTCATGTGGACGCAGTTCGATCCGTCGATCGCCGGCATGCAGATGGAGTCGTCTCACACCTGGATCGCGGGCTGGAACATCAACTATCAGCTTGGTGTGGATAGCATCAGCATGCCGCTGGCGCTGCTCACCGGGTTGATCAGCATGCTGGCGATGGTGGCCTCCTGGAGCATCGAAAAGTACGTCCGTGGCTACCTCATGCTGTTTCTGCTGCTGGAGACAGGAATGCTGGGCGTGTTTCTGGCGCTCGACTTCTTCCTGTTCTATGTGTTCTGGGAAGTCATGCTGCTGCCGATGTACTTCCTGATCGGTGTGTGGGGAGGGCCGCGGCGAGAATATGCCGCAATCAAGTTCTTCATCTACACACTCGTCGGCGGCGTGCTGATGCTGATCGCCATGCTGATGTTCTATTTCGGCAGCGCTCAGTCGCAGCTCACCGGTGAGAGTGTGTTCAATCTGCTGACGCTGATGGAAATCGCCCAGCGAGGCGAGTTCGACCAGACCATGCAGATCACAGCGTTCATCCTGTTATTCATCGGATTCGCGATCAAGCTGCCGTCGTTCCCGTTCCATACATGGCTTCCCGATGCGCACGTGGAGGCGCCGACGCCCATTTCGATGATTCTGGCGGGCGTGCTGTTGAAGATGGGTGGCTATGGCATCATCCGCATCGCCATGCCGCTTTGTCCGTACGGAACGCAGTACGCGGCTTACGCTCTCGTGGCGCTGGGAGTCTTCAGCATCATCTATGGTGCGTTTGCCGCGATGGCGCAGACCGACTTCAAGCGGCTGGTCGCGTATAGTTCGGTCAGCCATATGGGTTATGTCCTGATCGGATTGGCCGTCTGGAAGATCTCGGAAGCCACGGGGGAGACTCTCGGACGCGACTATTGGGCGCTGGGCGTCAACGGAGCCATGTTCCAGATGCTGGCCCACGGGATCTCGTCGGCGGGGATGTTCTTTATGGTGGGGGTCATTTATGACCGCGTCCATCACCGTGACCTGAACAAGTTCGGCGGACTCGCCGGGTTGATGCCGTTGTATAGTGCGCTGGCGTTTGGTCTGTTCTTCGCCGGGCTGGGACTGCCGGGACTGTGCGGGTTTATCGGCGAAGTCTTTGTCGTGCTGAGCGTCTGGCAGTACAGCCCGCTGCTGGCCATTATTGCCGCCTCGGGCGTGATCCTGACCGCCGGCTACATTTTATGGGCGATTCAGCGTGTCTATCTGGGACCGGAATATAAGGGATCGCATCCGGAAGCCATCACTCCGTTGACCTCGCGTGAAGCCTTCGTCGGCATTGTCTTGCTGGCGTTTGCGATTGTGCTGGGGGTTTATCCCGACAGTATGTTCAGCCTCATGCGGACGTCGATGGAACAGTTGGTGGCGACGATGGAAGCGGGCTATCAGGCCAGCCTGAATGTGGTGCAGACAGCGGCCAAGTAGTCTCCGCCGCAGTCAGGACGGTGACTTGGGCAGTGATGATAGTGACCGGGGAGTGATCTCCCGGTTCAGGACAGCCTCCACGG
>JAHBXU010000041.1 GCA_019636315.1 Planctomycetaceae bacterium
TGCGGGTCTGGAACTTGTGGGATTGGAGGACCTCGACGACGCCGGTGGCATCTCCATGCGAGACTTCTTCTTTCCCGAGGATCAGTCGCGCCTTGTTGAGGAATTCTTCCCGCGCGTGATCGCGCGCGGCGATGGCGAAGTGGAGGTGCGGTTTAGACACTTCCAGACGGGCGCCGCGGTCTGGATGCTCTATCGCGTCTTCCTGCTGACGAACGCCGCAGGCGAACAGATCGGCTTGGCCACCGTGAGCCGCGATATCAGTCAACGGCGTCAGCTGGAAGAAGACCTGCGAAAACTGGCGGCCGAGTTGTCTGAGGCCAACCGTCGTAAAGATGAATTCCTGGCAATGCTCGCCCACGAACTTCGCAATCCCCTCGCGCCGATACTCAACGGATTGCAGGTCCTGCGGCTGTCGAAAAAGGACAGCCCAAGGGACGAATCCACGGTCGAGATCATGGAACGGCAAGTCCACCAGATGGTCAGGCTCATCGACGATCTGCTGGACGTAAGCCGCATCACGCGTGGCAAGATCGAGCTTCGGCGCGAGCGGATCGATCTGAAGTCAATCGTCGAACATTCGGTGGAAGCCGTGCGCCCGATCAGCGATCGCATGGGCCATCAGCTGAGCATTGCGCTGCCGCCGCAGCCGCTTCTGATGGATGGAGATCCCACGCGGCTGTCACAGGTGGTGGGGAATTTGTTGACCAATGCCTGCAAATTTACTGAGCCCGGCGGCAGGATCCGCATCACATTGGAAGAGAATGAAAGCTCCGGCGTCATCCGTGTCGAAGATTCCGGACTGGGAATCGATCCCGCGCAGCTTCCGCGGATCTTCGACCTCTTTACGCAACTCGACGCGACCCTGGAGAAGTCGCAAAGCGGACTGGGAATCGGCCTGAGTCTGGCCAAAACGCTTGTGGAAATGCATGGCGGCTCAATCGAGGCTCACAGCGCGGGAATGGGACAAGGTTCAGAGTTCGTCGTCCGCCTGCCCGTGCTTTCCCAGCGGACGCCCGCTGCGCCTCGGGAAACAACGACCGAGGCCGTCGCCACGGCGGTACCGCTGAAGATTCTTGTTGTGGATGACAATCGTGATTCCGCCGAAAGCCTGGCCCTGCTGCTGCGATTGACCGGACACGATGTGCTCACAGCCCATGACGGTCTGGAAGCCTGGGAGTCGGCCAGTCAGTTCAAACCCCACGTCGTGCTCCTCGATATTGGACTTCCGAAGCTCAACGGATACGAGGTGGCCCGCAGAATTCGTGAACAGCCTTGGGGCCGATTGATGATCCTGATCGCCCTGACCGGCTGGGGCCAGGACGAAGACCGCAGGAAATCACAGGACGTCGGCTTCAATGGACACCTCGTGAAGCCGGTGGACCACGCGTCATTGAACCAGCTGTTGAGTGATCTGGTTCAATCGGGCTCCTCAGCCGGTGATGCCGCCCCCGGATGATGGGAAGAGACAGCGTCGACTCTCCAGCCGACGCATTTGCTGTCGATTGCTGACGTGGACTTCTCGACGGCACTTCCGATGCCGTTGCGGTCTCGGCCCTCCTGTTGATTGACGGTGAAGCTGTCCGTCGGGGAGTCCCCCGCGTGTTGTGCCCCGAGCCGACGTGCCTTCCCGTACCCGAAAAAAATCACATGGAAGTCAGCCTTGCAAACCCGATAGGGGTATATTAGAACACTAGTGGAGGCCGGTGCTGACTGGTTGCTCAATTGACGTGAGAGCAGCGAATTCGGCACGTCTTGTTGGATGCGTTAACGGGGATTGTTTTCGCATTCGGCGGGAGTGGTTTGCTGGTCCGATCGGGCGAGCATCCCGGCAGGTGAGCAACCCGCAGCTGCGCGGGCCGTCATGCGCCCTACCGGCCGCAGGTTTTGGAGAGACGTTTTGTCATGTTAGATCGACCGGAACTGACGCAACGGCAACAGGACATCTACGATTTCCTGGAAGACAAGATCATGAACCGCGGCTACGGGCCGACGGTACGTGAAATCGGCAATCATTTCGGCATTCGCTCGCCCAACGGCGTCATGTGCCACCTGCGGGCTCTCGAAAAGAAAGGGCTCATCACGCGGGAATCGTATATGTCGCGGGCGATCCAGCTGACGGATCAGCCGCAGTTGAAACGCAACAGTCTCCCCCTGGTGGGACAGATTGCCGCTGGCACGCCCGTGCTGGCCGTCGAGGATGACGAGCGGGTCGACTTCGCTCCTTTGTTTGAAAGCAGCGACAACTATTGTCTGCGCGTCAAAGGGGAGTCGATGATCGAAGACCAGATTGCGGATGGCGACTTCGTCGTGGTTCGCCGTGCCAAGACGGCCCGCGACGGCGATATCGTTGTCGCGCTCGTCGATAACAGCGAGGCGACGCTCAAACGCTTTTATAAGGAAAAGAAGCGGATTCGCCTCGAGCCTGCCAACTCCAGCATGAAGCCGATTTATGCCAAGCAGGTCGACGTCCTGGGCGTTGTGGTGGGAGTCATCCGTCAGTACTGAGGGATTGAACAAGCCGATCCGGTCGCTGCGAATTGTTCAGGCCGTCGTCAGTCGCGCCTCGAATCCGCAGTAGCGGCCGAGGCGGTCGCGTGGGATGTCGCTTCCAGCACGGCACGAATAAGCCAGCGCGTGCGTCGAACACCCAGCATGGCGATGGCATGTGTTGTATTCGAAAGCTGTAAACCGCCCAGCAGCGCAGAGCCAGCCATTCCCAGCACGGCCCGTTCGAGCGGGGGAAAGCTGCGAATGAACTGTGCAACGTCACGCACGCTCTCCACCGCGTCCTGGTCGGACTGGTCGAGCCATTGCTGAATGCGATGACACTGCTCCGCCGTCAGTCGGGACGGCGCATGCGGGCCGCGAAGCTCGTGACCTGAGTGCGGCGTGGTCGTTCCTTGTCCGATGCTCATCTTGAAGTCTCCCCGCGCCGATTCGGCACGGTCAGTCGTTTCAGGTTTGCTTGCTGCAATCACCTGCGGTTAAAGGAGTGTCCGCGGAACGAAGACGATTCCAGTTTGCCTTGTCAGCGGATGCCTGCTCATCTTCAGCAGTGCGAGTGACTCAGTCTCCGGAGCAGCGTGGACATTCCGCGCTAGCGGATAAAGTCCAGGAGGCTCAGATCGAACAGTTGCGATGCAGTCGCCAATGTGTATTGGAGCTGATTTCGGGCCTGCGTCAGGTCGAGCGCCACCTGCGAGATGTCGGCAGCACCGACCGTGCTGAGATGCCGCTGAAAGTCGAGGCGGGCCGCTTCGGAATTGCTCTGCACGTCGTTCAACTGGGTCAGCGTGACGGATTGTTCGCCCAGCACATTGAGGAAGTGATTCTGAACACGTTGCACGTCGGTGAGCCGGCGGGCGATTGCTTCGCGCTGCTCACCCCCATCCTGATCGCGAACGTTGCGGATGTCGTCTCGGAGTTCACGCAGTACGGCGAATGCGTCCGCTGTGCCTGTGTACTCCAGGTGTTCCTGTCCCACCTGACGAATGGCCGTGCTGTCGACATTGGTAATGGCGCCGGTCGCGCTGTTCGTGACCGCTTGATTTGTCGAGAAATCAATTGCCACCGAACTGAGCCCACCGTCGACGGAAAGCGTGCCGGTGGCCGTGAGATCAATTTCGCCGGTGAACCCGGCCGTGATGGCCGTTGTGTCGACGAAGACAACTTCGTTCAGAGGGCCGACCAGCTTGAGGTTTGTGTCTCCATTCGTGAAGGCGACGGGCGGCCCG
The DNA here is from genome assembly GCA_019636315.1 of Planctomycetaceae bacterium. Taxonomy (GTDB): domain Bacteria; phylum Planctomycetota; class Planctomycetia; order Planctomycetales; family Planctomycetaceae; genus JAHBXU01. Next base: position 3,735 of record JAHBXU010000041.1, read on the forward strand.
CCGTTCAGCGATACCGTCCCGAAAGCTCCTGTACCGCTGGTGTCGACGATTGTCAGTTTGTTGGCGCCGGCGGGACCAATGATCGTATTGCCGGCGGCGGAGCCTGTTCCCGCGGTGATGCCCGAACCCGGTGCGAATGTTGTTTCGACATGAGAAACGATGAGCGTGCCGCGCCCACGGGCGTTGTCGGTGCCAATCCCGGCTGCGGCTCCCGTGCCGCCCAGATAGAGCGTCGTTCCGCGGGAGATCGGTTGAAAGATGCTCGCCCCCGATCCCAGGACGACCGTCGGTCCTCCGCTATGCAGCTGCAGTGAGCGAGGGATCTCGGCCCCTTGATAGCTGGTGTTGGAGGAGTTCCCCGCTCCCGGAAACGGCAGTTTGTTCGTCGCGATGCCTGCAAAGAGGAATTCCCCCGAGATCTCGACGTTGGCCAGAGCATCCAATTGCCTGAGGATTCCGTCGAGTTCGTCCGCCAGAATCTCCCGCTCCGCTGGTTCGAGGGACTGAACCGCCTGCGAGGCAATCACCTCGGCACGAACGAAGAGGGAATGCGCATCCTGCACGTTGATGCTGGCTTGCTCCAGACGATAGCGTGCCGCCGTGATCGAACTGATCCGAGTATCCAGACGTCCAATCGCTTCTTCGGTCCTGAGGAGCGAGCGCAGACCCGCCGGGTCGTCGGACGGCCGGCTGATGCGCAATCCCGACGATGCCTGCTGATTGAGGTTGGCGATTCGCGAGTTCTGCTGCGTCAATCGCGTCAGAAACTGTGCGACGGTAAAACTTGGTGTTACTCGAAAATCCACATGCAGACTCCCCAATCGAACTCGACATCGATAAACGGAGGAACGAGCGCGTTTCTCGTCGTCTCCAGTTCTTCGCCTCCTCGCCTCCGGCGAGGTGAGACGATCCGTTCAGTGCGCGCCCGGCTTCGTCATCGGAAAATTCCGAACAGCGTTTGCAACGTGTCGTTCACCGTCGTCAACAGTTGTGCGGCCGACTGGAACATGCGTTGAAACTCCAGCATTCGAATCAGTTCTTCGTCCGGATTGACGCCCGAGAGCGCTTCGCGCTGTTGCGTGTAGGAAACCGTCAACAGTTTGAGACCTTCCAGTTCGCGATTGGCCTGCACGACCTGAAGTCCGGCGTCAGCGCTTGCCAGCGAGAGGAATTCGACGAACGTGGAGGTCCCGCCGGAAAGCAGTGGCTGGCCCCCCAACGCGGCGAACTTGAGCGCGATCTGGTTGTCTCCCAATTGACCGGTTTGTGATACCGAAAGGAGGCGTGGATTCCGCAACAGAACCGGATCCACGGCAATGTTTCCTGGGCGATTGCCCGTAAACAGGTCGAACGCGCCAATGGCGGACAGGACGCCGGCCGTGTCGCTGTGGGCAATGAGGGGGATTCCGAAGGTGTCTCCCGCGTTGAGCGTGCCCGGAGGGAATCTCAACACCACGCCGTCCGGAAGTGTCAACGGATCCCCCGGCGCATATCCCGCGCCGACGGAGAGTGTTTGCAGCAACAACCCCTGCTGATTCCGCAACTCGACCTGTATCCCCGAATCGACTCCCACCTGTCCCGAGCCGACGACTGTCGCCGTCCATGCGTTGTTTTGAGCGCCGAGGTACTGGCCGTGGAGCGTGGGGATGCTCGTTCCCGTTGCGGACTGAACGGTGGCCTGCGTCGGCAGCGCGCCGGTGAAGTCGAAGCGGACTCCGGGGTCAGCGGTGATCCGAACCTGCCCCGTCGTGGAATCGACGCTCGCAGAAACCCCGCTGACGGCATTGATCGCAGCGGTGAGCGTTTCGATCGTCTGAGCCGACGGATTCACTGACAGTCGGTGAACGGTCCGAATGCCGGTGGACGTATTGGTCACACCCAGCACCAGTTCGCCGTCCTGAATTGGAAAGTCCGTCTTGGCCATCATCAACGGGACGTTCGTCGGGATGACCATCCGAGTGCTTTTGAAATCCACCGCGCCTTCAACGGCGCCCAGGCCGGTCGCATGGATGGAGTTCACGGCGTGGATCAGTCCCGTGGTCAACTCGGCGAGTCGGTCCTCGGCCTGCCGCACGATCTCGTTGTAACCCTGAACCAGGCCCGCCAATCGTCCAGACGTCAATTGCACGGGTGAAGATGCTCCCTCCGCATAGATTTTTGCGACACTGAAGGGATCAATCTCGAAGGACAGTTCCTTGGATCGGGTGGTAATAAAGGATTCGCCGGACGCCAGACGCACACCGGTCGTGGCTCCCGTCTCGACGTATTCCGCGTCGACGAGCGCTGCCAGTTGGCTCGTCAGTTGATCCCGTTTGTCGTACAGGTCATTGGGAACGACGCCGCGGGCCTCGATCATCTGGATCTCTTGATTGAGGGCGGCCACGTTCTTCGACAGTATGTTGACTTCGTCGACGACCGATTGGATCTCCGACTGCAGCCCCAGTTTGATCCCGTTCAGCGACCGGGAAAGCTCGTTGATCTCGTCCGCAATCTGCAGGGCCGACTGCAGCAGTTCCTGTCGCTGCACGCTCTCCGCTGGCTCGGCCGCGAGGACCTCCCACTGGTTGAAGAACTTCTGGACCGTCGCGTGCAGCGTTCCTTCGCCGGGCGTCAACAGCGACTCAATCTGGGTCAACACGTCGAGCACCGCAGTCTGCTTCCCGACGTCGGCCGTTGTCTGCATCAGCACGGCCTCCACGGAAGCGTCGCGGAGTCGGCGGATCTCTGCGACTTCGACGCCCTGACCAACGGCCAGGCCATCAATGACCTGCGGCCGCCGATCTCCCAGTTCCACCAATTGCCGGTGGTATCCGGGTGTCCGCACGTTCGCCAGATTGTTTCCGATCGTTTGCAGCGCCGTCTGGCTGGCGCGCATCGCGAAGACGGCGGCTTGAAGTGCGGACATGGCGTCAGTCGCTTCTCGGTCGAGACGGTGAATTCATTTCTGGAAGATCGGCGCCTGTCATTTGAGGTTCGCTCCTCCTCAGCGTGACACGTCAGGAAACCGCTTCGAGCAGCGTGCCGCCGACATGTCGCTCGCGCCGCCCGTCGGCCCCGTAGCAATCGGCGGTGAGGGGCTGCCCCGTCAGGGCCGCAATCAGATCGGCGAACAGATAGACCCGGCTGGCCACGACGCGATCCGATCGTTGCATCAGCGTCTGGAGACCTTCCAGTCGCTGAACAACACGCAGTCGCAGTTGTCGGAATTCCGCACGCTCGTGTTCCGGCAACCATCGATCCAGCGCCGAGATCCGATGGGGACCGCCCGACGGTCCCAACAGGGAACTCAATGCTCGTTGACAATGGACGCGTGCCTCTCCCTGCTCCTCGCGTTGCCGACGGAGTTCGTCCATCTGATGACTGAGCGATGCGGCGGCTTCCGTCGAGAACAGGTCCGCCGTCATCACCGCCGCCAGCAGCTGATCCAACTCGTTGCAGAACGCCAATTCGGATTCGAGCAAGGCGGAGCACATTTGGGCCGCTGCCGAGATCCTTTCCCGGGCGTCCTGCGGCTGCACGCCGGCGGCTTGTGCAGGGCGTGACCGGGGGGCATCGGACGTCGGAGCTGATGGCCGTCGATATTCGTTCATCGTGCCTCTCCCAGTTCGTCACTTTCGACGGTCAGTTGTCCGGAATCGGCCACGTCACGATAGCGCGACAGCGCGGCTGTGATCCCCAGGCCTCCGTTCCGGCTCAGCTCTTCGCCGAGAGTCATATCAAACAATCCGCCGATGGCGTCCGCCTTGTCGCCGCCAAAGTATCCATCGCCGACCGTCTTCCGCATTTCTTTGAGCATCATGGAAATGAACACGCCTTCGAACTGTTGGACGGCCGCGTCGTAAGTACGACCGGAAACTTCGTCCAATGCCATCGGCTCGACATCCGCAGGGAATGTGATGGGGAGGGCTGAGATGTTCATGGGTGCAGATTGAGAGTTCGGCAGTGGCGCGAACTTGCCACTCGGGACTAATTGAATTCCAGTTCCGCATGGAGCGCGCCGGACGCCTTGAGAGTCTGAAAGATCGTGCTGAGATCGCGCGGCGTTACGCCGAGCGCGTTCAAAGCTGCGGCCAGGTCTCCGACCGTCGCCGTTTCGGTCAGCAGGCTGAGCGGTTTCTTCTCTTCGGTGACGTTGATATCCGTGCGGGGCACTTCTTTTGTTTCTCCGTTGGAGAACGGCGCCGGTTGCGAAACCTCCGGCGACTCGGCAGTGACCACCGTCAGATTGCCGTTCGCCACGAGTGAGGCCGACAGTCGCACGTTCTCGCCGATGACGACCGTGCCCGTGCGCTCATTGATGACGACCTTCGCCTTCGAGTCGGGACGAATCTTGAGTTGCCCCACGAGGCTGAGAAAGACGGGAATGTCGTCCAGGTATTCTGGCGGAATGACGGCTTCCACCGTTCCCGCATCGAGAACCTGAACCTGAGCCCCGTAGGTAAGACTGATGGCCTGGCCGATGCGCGAAGCGGTCTCGTAATCCGGGTCGTGAAGCAGCAACTGGATGCTCCCGTTCACACCGATTGGTGTGCAGGTTTCCAGCTCCACGGTGGCTCCGTTCGCGATGCGGCCGACCGTCGGATGATTCTTCTGCACGGAGGCCGACTGTCCGGACACGCTGAATCCTCCCGTGGAGACTGGCCCCGCCGCGAGGGCGTAGACCTGGCCGTCGACGGCAAACAGGGGCGTCATCACGAGCACACCACCCGCAAGACTTTTGGCGTCATCGTAGGCGGACACCGTGATGTCGATCCGGCTTCCTTTTCGGGCAAATGCCGGCAGGTCGGCACGTACCGTCACGACCGACATGTTTTCCGTCTTGAATCGCGCGTCGTTGCGAAGTTGGGAGCGCACAAACGGGTCGGCTCGCAGTCCACTGCGTTGCAGCAGGTTGAGCGCCATCTGTCGCGTCTCCGGGTTCTTGCCCCCGGTTTTGTTCAAACCGACGACCAGCCCCAGCCCTTCAAGCTGATTCTCCCGAACGCCGGAAACCGTGGTGATATCTTTGATGCGAACTTGCGCAGCAGCGCGTTCCGCACTCATGCTCAGAAGCACAAGCGTGATGGCGACGACGATGAGAGAACGCACACGGGACATCAGCAGCCAACTCTCTTCAAGTGGTGCACGATCGTTTCCGGCGGGATTGCCGTTTCGTGATCGCACGAAATGCTTCTCGTGCCTGCAGGTTCGCATTCCATCGTTCAGAATGGCGAGAAGCGGTTCGCGATGCGAATCAGCCATCCGGGTTTGGTGTATTTCGTATCCGTTCCCTCACCCACGTAGTTCACGCGGAGTTCCGAAACGTACCGCGAGTGCACCGTGTTGTCGGGGTTGAGGTCGTTGGGCCGTACGACGCCGGAGACGATCAGTTCGCGCTGGTCGCGGTCGACGTTGATCATTCGACGTCCGGAAACGACCAGGTTCCCGTTTGGCAGAACGTCCATGACGGTGAGTGTGACGCGGTCGGAGAACTGGCGCGCACTCCGAAAACTGGAGCTGCCATCAAAATCGCGACCGGTCGATGCGGCTGCCTCCAGTGCGGCGTTGCCAGCTCCAGAACCGAGGTCGCCGCCGGCAACGCCTGTAATGTCAAAGCCGCCCGATCGCGCGGCGGATTTACTCAAGGCGCGTGCATCCCTTTGATCGACATTGGCATCTTCACTGATGATCAACGTCAGCAGATCGCCCACTTCGCGGGCCAGAGTATCGGAAAGCAGGTACGCCCGCTCCGGATTGCGGCGTTGCCACAGATCCTCGCCGGGTGCGGTTCCATGCAGCTGCAGGGTCCCCAGAGACGCGAGAACCGCCGTCTTCCACTTCTTCATCATGTCGCACCTTCACCAACAGAGTTCTCAAACTAGAATCTCACCTGGACCTCTTCCGACGAGACGACTTCGCCGACGACAATTCGCTGCGATTCCATATTGCGGATGCGGATTTTGTCGCCCACGCGGCCGGCGTCCAACGCCTCGGCCGCACGCACGGTGGCGTTGATGCCTTTTCCGCGTGCGACCAGTTGCACGATGTCTCGTGCGCGAATCACGATCGGGTTCTGGTCCGCGGCTTCGACGGGAACAAGATCGTCCGACGTGATCGTCTCACCGGCCTGAATCGGACGGCGGACGCGCCATTCGGGAAGCTTGTGGTGCTGAGGAACATAGTTCCGACGCGTCGCCCAGCGCTCCTGGTACGTCACGTTACTCGCGTTGAGGACCGTCCCCACGGGGAGTGTTGCCGATGCCAGCACCACCTGCTGACGGAGCCGAACATCGAAGACGCCGCTGGCCACCTGATGGAGTTCCCCGCCGATGAACACACGAAGTGTCAAACGTGTGCGTCCCAAAGTGGGATTCGACGGTGCAATGGCGTCGACGGTCACCGGGCGTGAGGCATCGGGGCGCGGGATCTTCAACGGCGTGGCCAGACGCGCTTCCACGGCATCCGGAGTCACGCCGAAACACGTAGCGAGCGCCGCCTGTGCGGCGGCCTCCATGGCGACGACTTCGATCTCCGACGTCGATTGAGCAACCACAACCGGCGTGGCCGCAACTTTTCCTTCGTAGCGCACGCGAACCGACCGCGCGCCTGTGATGGCGACATCCCGGCCGTCGTACCCCGCCAGCAGCAATCGCGCGATGAGTTGGTGGCGGTCGATGACGACTGGCGTCCCATCTTCCGCGAGTTTGACCAGATCGACCTCTCCGATCTCGTGAACCGCCTCTGCGTTTTCTCCGGTCACCCGCCCGACATCGCAGATCTTCACGACACGATCCGTAACCACGTCGGTCTCTTCGAGATGGATGCGCAGCAAGTCCCCCGCCACGGCGATCGGGCAGATGACCACCATGGCCATCAGCGGTGAGATCACGCCGCGTGTCGAGATCGGTCGAGGGATCGTCCTTCGTCCTGTTGGGCGGTTATTCATCGCGTTACCTGACGATATCGGTCGTTGTCGCCAGCATCTCGTCGCCGGCGCGAATGGCCCGCGAGTTGATCTCGTACGCTCGCTGGGCGGTAATCAGTGAGATCAATTCGGTGACGACTTCGACGTTCGAGTTCTCCAGAAAACCCTGCAGGAACGTGCCGAGTCCGTTTTGTCCCGGCGTCCCGAGAACTTCGGGGCCCGAAGCGGGGGTCGGAGCGTAGAGGTTTCCCCCTTCGCTGCTCAGGCCGGCGGGATTCAGAAAGCGGGCCAACTGAAGTTGTCCGAGGGGGACGGCCGTATCGCTGGCGCCGGCCTGAATACCGGTGATCGTGCCGTCGGCCCCAATGCGGATCTTGGTGAGACTCACACCGTCCTGAATGGTCACGCCGCCGTCCACCAGGTATCCATCCGCGTTGACAAGCTGGCCGTTGCTGTCAAGTTTCAAGGCGCCGTCGCGCGTGTAGCGCGGCTCGCCCGTCGGCAGCAGCACTTTGAGAAAGCCGTCCCCTTCGATCGCCACATCGAGGGGATTGTTCGTCTGTTCCAGCGTGCCGGTGGTGAAGACCTTCGTCGTGCCGACCGCACGGACGCCGCTGCCGATCTGCAGTCCCGTGGGAGACTGCTGGCCGGCGGCCACTTCCGTTCCGGCCGCATTGATCGTCGAATAGAGCAAGTCGGCGAAGTCCAACTGGCTCCGTTTGAAACCGTTGGTGTTCACGTTTGCCAGGTTGTTGGCCGTGACGTCGATGAGCATTTCCTGGGACTTCATCCCAGTGGCGCTGGTGTACAACGCTCGGAGCATGACAACTTGCTTCCTGTAAGTGTTGGTGCGCGGTTACGAATCTGAGGAGTGACGGAGGTGATTCAGAGACTGACTCGCGTTGCGGCAACGTCCGGCACTATCGGCCGGGCGAGCCGACGTTTCGTTGGACCGCTTCCGTAATCGCCTTGAGCGCATTGGCGGCGGCTTCGTATTGCCGCATTCCATCGATCATGCGAACCATTTCGACGATCGGACTGACGTTGGAGCCTTCGCGACTTCGCTGGACAATTTGTGCTTCACCCCGTTCCGGCGCGACATCCGCAGGCGCTTCAAACAAACTGATGCCAAACGGCTTCAGCACCGAGTTGTCCTGAAACTTCGCGACCTCCAGTTTTCCCAACACATTGGTGCCGGACATGATGCGGCCGTCGGGAGTCACCTTCAGCTTGGACAGGTTGGTTTCTGGAGGAAATTCGATTGGGCCGTTGCCCCCGCTGACCTGGAGGCCGTCGGCCGTCACGAGGCGGCCGTCTGGATTCAGGCTGAACGTCCCGTTTCGCGTGTAGTACCGATTGCCTTCGTTGTTCTCCACGACGAAGAAGCCGTCGCCCTGGAGCGCGAAATCCAATGGACGATTCGTGCGGATCAAGGGGCCGGGGGTGAAGTCGATGACATCGGGAGCGGAGGACGTCCCCAGCGTCGAGAGCGGGGGATCGGCTTCCGGATCGGCGGAGTCGCCCATGAGCGCCGACTCAAACGTGCCGTTGACCGGCACATGTCGCCGAAAGCCGGGATGACTGGCGTGCGCCAGGTTGTGCGCGATCACATCGTGCCGCTGAGCGGCCGAATTCATCGCACTGGACGCACTATACAACCCTGTGAGCATGATCGTCCCTGATCACCGATGCATGATTCATCAATCGTTCCGAGTGATTCACCTCTTGTTCCATCGGTCTCGTCACGGCATAGGCCGCACGATTCCCTTCACCGGTGCGTCGCTCCAAAACGGATTATCCGCGAATACCGGCAAAGTTTCTCTAACCCTCAAGGTCGATGTGCCGGCGATCCGAATAAGTAGATAGCACGCATGCCGTCGCGGAGGGCGTTGCGCCCGTCTTGCGGGCCACAAACAACGGATCTCCGCATCGGAACTCGTTCGGTCCTCTTGGTTTTCGAGCAATCCCTGCAATGGCCGAGGAAGACAAAACAGACGAAACGGCGACGCCGGTGGGCCGTAAGGGGCCCGGACTGCTCATTTGGGCCGTACTCGGTGCTGTCGCGGCGGGCGGCGGATTTGCCGTCCCCTTTCTGCTGCCGTCGGGAGACGCATCAAAGTCCGCAACGGCCGGGTCCGAATCGCGCGGCTTGAAGCCTTCCGTCCCCAAGGATCTGGCGTTCATTCCCTTCGGCGATGTGACGGTCAATCTGGACGATGGACGATTGACGCGCTACCTGCATCTCAGTTTCAGCCTGCAGGTCGAAAAGACGGATCAGTTGAAGGTCACGAAGTTGGTCGAAGACCACAAGGCCATCCTCAGAAACTGGCTGCTCAGTTTCCTCTCGGACAAGGGCATGGACGACATTCGGGGCGCGGCCGGACAGAACCGCATTCGCCGCGAGATTCAAGACCAGTTCAACACGATCCTGTTTCCGGACGGTTACGATCGAATTTACGACGTTCTGTTTGAAGAGTTCAACGT
>JAHBXU010000410.1 GCA_019636315.1 Planctomycetaceae bacterium
CAGGTGGTCCTTGTCGATGTAGACCTTCTCTTCGACCTGCTCGGTGAAGGTGAAGGGGACTGGCCACCAGGACTGCTTGGTTTCTTCGTACCAGACAGTGCAGCACCAGTGGCAGTGGTGCAGGCGGGCCGGGCCGGCCATGGGATAGAAGCGGCACTCGTCCAGGCGGTCGACGATCAGTTCGGCGACGATCCGGACATTGTTCCGCCGGGTCTCGGCCAGGAACGGCACACCGCCGGTCGTTGAATCCGGCAGGGCTCGCATGACCTGGTCATGCGACGGCGGATCGAGGCAGAAGATGGGGGCGTTCTCCCCATGCACCGGATCGAGGATCGGCACTTTGCCGTATCGTTCCTCTTCCCAGTAGGTGTCTTCAATTTGCTGGCTCATGTAGGGGGTCACCGGAATGAGCGGCGTCGTGTACCAGAACTTGGAGAACACGAACGCCACATCGGTGAACCCGAAGAGCAACTTGCAGCCGCTGTTCGGCATGGTTACACCGGCCAGCACGGCCAGCAGAACCAGGCGTTTCAGGTGACCTCGCAGCTTGGGCATCTGTTCGCTCCGGGAGGCATTTGCTGATAGGGCTTGATTGGGCAGAGTATTTCATGCGGCCATGTGGATGCCGCTAATCTTGCTATCGACCGATCAATCGGGTGGACTTGGGGGATTTTTCCGATTTTGTCGAATCGGGCGCGTCTGCTGAGCATGTTGGCATGCCACAAGATGCGCGGCATGGCTCCGATCGAAGGGCGCTGGCTGCTTTGTGCAACGGCAGAGTCTCCCTCGGAGCCAGGAACGTGAGCAGCCAGGCCACGCCGGTGCTGACGCTTACGGCCCTGATGAGACCGCGAGCCGGGTCTTCGCACGACATGGCTGACATGTGTCGTCACCAAACGAAAAGCGTCTCCTGGAGGCAGGAACCTCCGGAGACGCCGGTCGCATCACTCGAATCGAACTTGGGAGGACACCGGCGACTCTTGCCGACCGATGCCTCATTGATCCCAAAGAGGGAACAGGGGTCACCCGCTCAATTTTCCCTGCTCCATGCTCATGATTCTCTCACTCAGTCCCAGTTCTCCGGATGGAGGAACCACCACCACTTGTCGGTGCGGCTGTTGAACTTAAGGTTCCAGTAGCCGTCGTCCCAGACCAGTTGGGCGCTGCGCCATCCGAGCGGCACCTGCGGGTAGGGATAGAACGGTCCGATGTACGGCCAGGCGCTGGCGTCATACATCGAGGGATAAGTCACAGCCGCCGAGTTGTCGTATGCGGCGTGTGTCGGCCAGGCATACTCCGGCAGATTGGGGCTGTTGTACATTTCGTGGGGGTTCAGGCTGCCGAAGTGCGGATTGTGCCCTCCGTGCCCCGGGAAACCCGCCTGCTGAATATGTCCGGCCTGCTGCACAGGCGGGTATGCCATGGCCTGCTGCGGCGGCCCTGCGGGATATCCGGGTCCCGGCTGGTAACCGGGTTGATATCCTGGTGGGTAACCCGGCTGAGGCTGCCAGCCCTGCGGAGGCTGCTGCATGGCGGCCGGCTGATAAGCCACCTGGCGGGCGGCACTCGGATTGAACGGACGGCCACCGACGGTGAGTTGCTTGGTCAGTACCTCTTTGACTTCCGGCACGCTGGCCGCAAGTTGATAGGCGGTCAACGCCTGCTCCGGCGTATCGAGGTTTCCGGCCAGACTGCATCCGCCGTCTTTGTACCGGACTTCGATGTCGTGCTGGCCGAGACCGGCCGAGACGAGCGAGTTGGCGATCTGCTGGGCGACCTGCTGGTTGCTGCGGCCGACGGGACCAGCGGGCGCCGCCGGCTGAGCGAGATCGGTGTGCGACGCCGGCTGAACCGGAGCTCGCTGCGGCGCGGTCGCCAGTTCCAACTGATTGTCGACCGCGGTCACGCCTTCCACCTGGGAGGCGGCCTTGGTGGCGAGTGCCTTCTGGGCGGGGTCGCTGATCTTGCCGGTCAGCTTGGCGACGCCGTTTTTGACTTCGATGTTGATATCGAAGCCCTTGAGTTTGGCCTCCTTCAGCGCGGCCGCCACATCGTTGGCGATCTGCTGATTGGTCGACCCCGACTGGCCGGCCACAACCGGTTTGGCTTGAGGTTTCAGAAAGTCAAATGGACCGGCCAATGTGGCACTGGGCACTGTTGCCAGCAGCCCGGCCACCATGACCCATTCACGAGGCAGACGCAGCATGGACTCACTCCTTTAAGTCGTGCTCTCCGGGCCGGCACGGCCGGATTGTTCGGCACTCGTCCTCCCTTCCGGCAGAAACCGGCAAGAGAAGCGGCAGTGAGAACAACCCCCCGTGGGGGACCCGTGGGATCGGGGGAACCAGCCGGCGGTCGATGCTGACGGGGACCGGCCCGGACTCGGTCGAATGATGTGACGCTGTTCTCCTCATCGGTCGGCGTCGGGGACGTTGATAAACTTTTCTGGTTTTTTCGATCCCGATGGCTGAAACGGTCGTGCGGGGGCGCGGAGCGGGCATCCATCACGAACTCCGTCGTACCGACGCGCCCACGATTCTCCGGCCTGACGCACCTTGCGCAGCTCCAACCCGTGCAATCGCAATGGGCGGCAAAACCCGAACCAATCTCCGGTCGCAACACACGAAACGGTTCGATCGAATGTCCCTACCGCTCCGCTTCGGTCGATCCTCCCCGTGAGATCGGAAACTCACTCCATTTGCCTCGTCCGCCGTACTTGTGTGAAACGCGGCGCGGCATATGGGCAAGCAGAGCTTCTCGGACGGTGCCTCGGCGTCCGACAGCGATTCGTTTCCGACCACACGGAATGGAAGCCGCGTCGGATTTGTCTCCAAGGGGGTGCACATTGGTTTTCCGTCGTCAGCGCAGGCGCCAGTTGCCCGTTAAGCTCTCAGGCCTGTTTCTCGGGCTGCAGTTTGCAACAGGATTCACCGCCCAGGCCGATCAGGCGCAGCCAGCCGGTCCCGACGGCGGCGTCCATCGGACTTCCGTCGAGAGCAGGTCGCCGCGCCGACTCATTCGCCCCGGACATTCGTTCGACGTCGACCCGGCCGACTCCGCCACTCTGGACGTTGCAGCGCCGGAATTGCAGGCGACGACTGCACAGCCAGCCGTGCGAGAGCAACCGATCTACCTCGTGCCGCCTCGTCCACTACCACCCAAGTCCAGTTCGACACAATCCGCATCGCATCCGGGATCAACGGCCGTGCTTCCGGAAGCCCCGACGGCCACAAGTCTTCTGCCAATGAGACTGTCGGCGAAGAGCCGCACCACATCGCCGACCACACCGCTCTCTCCTTCACCTCCGCCCACATCCTCGGCCAACGCGACGTCGTCTTTCAATCTCAGGGGCTTCTACACGAAGCTTCTTCCGGGGGCCGGCCGTGGAGAGTCCAGCGCCGAGACGGGCACGACGGCTTCGTCCGATGCAGCGCAATCGAAGGCCCATCGTTCGGACCTCCCGCACCCAGTTCTCCTCGGCACGCCTGAGGTCGAGACGCTTGGATTAACGCCTGTCGAACCACACAAATCGTCAGTGATTCAGGCTTGTCCTTCCGGATTTCAGTTCCCCCTCTCGGTGGATGTCCCTTAGATCAGCAAGTTCATTGCACCCGATTCCCGCGAATGAACCGTGGGACGGGTACGGACCTTTCAGGATTGCCGGACTCGCAACGCGTCCAGCGGCAGAATTTGCGCGACGTTTCGTCCACAGCCGCATGACATCGGACAAATCCCCATTCTCCCGCCACGAGGCCTCAACTATGATTCGGCGCAGCGAATGCGACCGGAACGTGTTGAGCCTTGATCATGGTTCGCAGATCGACGTTGTCAAAACGGAGGCGGAGCGAGATTGTGATCGTACGCCGACTGGGCATCGCCATCCTTCTCTGCGGATTCGTCCTGGTCGCCGACGGCCAGGCAGCCGGGACAACCGCCGCACTTGCTCTGCTGCAAAAGCAGTATCAGCAGCGCCATGCCGAGTTTGCGGCTGAGATGGAGACGTTGGCCGCCGGTGTCGGTGACGCGTCTCCGCGCGACGTCGCTTCAGGAATCCGTGAGCTGATTCCGCCGCTGGAAGAACAGTCGGCCGACGTGGACGCACTTCCCTCGACGGTTCAGTCGGAGATTTCCGAATCGCTTTCCGAGGAGGAGCGCGCGCTGCGAACCCAACTCCGTCGCATTCGCGCTGAATACGCGGAAGATTTGTTCGGTCTCTCGCGCCGCGCTGTTCATCTGGGGCATGTGAGCTTCGCCTTTCATCTCCTGCGCGAAGTGGCGTTTCATAACCCGGATCATCCGACGGCCCGGCAGCAACTCGGCTACGTTCGGTATGAAGATCGCTGGGTGACGCCGTTCGAACTCAGCATGTTGAAGCGAGGCTACGTGCGGCATGATGCGTTTGGATGGCTGCCCGAGTCGCACGTGGAACGCTACATCGATGGACAGCGATTCGTCAACGGGCGCTGGATGACGGCCCCACAGGAAGCCGCCATTCGCAGCAACTTCGCCGACGCCTGGGAGATTGAAAGCGATCACTTCCTGATCAAGACCAATCAGAGTCTCGAGCGCGGCGTCCAACTCAGCAGCGCGTTAGAGAAGTTTCATCAATTCTTCCGTCGGGAGTTCGCATCCATTTTTGACTCGCCGCAGCAAATGCGGCAGTTGTTCGCCACCGCTCCCAGTGCCGCGCGCCGCAGATCGCAGCGACACGAGGTGCACTATTATCAGAGCCGGCAGGAATTCGTCGCCCGCCTGCGGGCCAAGCAACCGGGGATCGAGGTCTCCAACGGTT
>JAHBXU010000411.1 GCA_019636315.1 Planctomycetaceae bacterium
CGGAGCCTGCCCATCGGCAATGATCCGCACACCCTGGTCAACCATGTGCTTCGAGGAGAGTGTTGTAGTCATATCTAACCTTTGATCGATCCGGCCGTAAGGCCCTGAACGAAGTACCGCTGGAACACGAGAAAGACGATAATGACCGGAATTACCGCGATCAGGGAAGCAGCGAACACTAAGCCCCACTGGGTGGCGTTCTGACCCTGGAACAACTGGATCGCCACAGGCAGAGTGAGGTGCTCGGGAGTATTGATAATCGTGAGGGCCCAGGCGAACTCGTCCCAGCAGGAGAGAAAGGTGAAGATCGTTGCCGTCGCCAGTGCGGGTTTGGCCAGCGGCAGGGCGAGGTTCCAATAGCGGACCCACGCGTTGGCGCCATCCACCTGCATGGCCTGATCAAGCTCCGCGGGAATTGACTCGAAAAAGCCGCGCAGGAGGAAGGTGTTGAGCGCGAGCGTCCCCGCAATGTAGAACACAATCAGCCCAGGTAGCGAGTCGAGCAGATGCAGTTGTTTGGCCAGGATGAACTGAGGGATGATGAGCATCATCGCCGGCACGATGAGTCCCAGGAGCAGAACCCGAAAGATTAGCTCCCGACCGGGGAAGTCAAATCGCGCAAACGCGTAAGCCATCATCGAGCTCACCAGCAGAGACACGCTGGTTGCGATAACGGAGACGATGATGGAGTTGAGAAAGTACCGGCCGAAATTCTCAGTGGTCAGCGCCTGGACGTAATTGTCTGTCGTCGCGGGGTCGGGAATGAATTGCGGCGGAAAGGTGAGAACGTAGGCTTGCGCCTTGAAGCTCGTCGACACCATGTAGAGGAACGGTATGACCATGACGAGCGCGCCAGCGATGAGCGCTGCGTACCGGAATGTCGTCGAGAGAGTCCGCGCGGAACGGCTGCCTTTCATGCCAGACTCTCCCCGCTGCGGTCTCGAAACAGCCTGAGCTGAATCACGGTGATGACGAAAACGATGAGCGTGAGGATGACCGCGAGCGCCGACCCATAGCCGAAGTCGAGGAAAGAAAACGCCTGCTGGTACATGTAAGTGAGCACGACATCCGTTTGACCGCCGGGGCCACCCCCGGTCATAAGCAGGACCGAGGTGAACACGTTGAAGCCGCCGATCACGAGCATCACTACGACGAAGAGCATTGCCGGCCAGATTGCCGGAAGGGTGACCGCTTTGAATCGTTGCCATCGGTTGGCGCCGTCGACGGTCGCAGCCTCCTCAAGTTCCTGAGGCACACTTTGCAGGCCGGCAAGGAAGATCATCATCGACCAGCCGATTCCCTTCCACACTCCAAGCGCGCAAATGGCCACGAGCGCCGTCCACCTCTCCGCAAGCCACGAAGTATCTCCGTTCGTGAGATGGAGGAAGTCGCCGAGCGTGAAGTTGATGAGGCCACTGTCGGCGAAAAGGTACTTGAAGAGCAACGACACGACCACCCAGCTTGTGACCACCGGAAGGTAGAAGAGGACCCGGAAGAAAGGCTGCGTGGGACTCTTCTTCTTGAGCAAGAGCGCGACCATGAGGCCGAGAATGATTTGCGGCGGCACCGTGAAAAGCATGTAAATGCCGCTATTGGTCAGACTGAGCCAGAAATGCGGATCGTTGAAGGCCCGAATGTAGTTGTCTAGCCCCAAGAACTGACTTGTCGCGCTTCCGACGATCTTCCAATCGAAGAAACTCATCTGCACGGCCTGGACCATCGGATAGATGATCATGACCGCAAACAGGATCACTCCCGGCGCGAGAAAAAGGTAAGGGGTGAGTCCGCTGCGAAACCTGCGGCCAGAGTGGTTGCGTCCCCGAAGGGCGGGTCGTGCAGTGGTGGGTAGTCCCACTGCACGACCCGTCACGGACTCACCGGTTGTGAGCGTTGTCACAACGGTTAGTTTCCTGCCAACAGTTGGTCAATCTGTGCCGCAGCCTTGCTGAGCGCGTCCTTCACCGAGATTTCCCCCTTGAATGCGGGCGTCAATTCCGTAGACAGAATGGTGTCAACTTTCGACGCTTGCGGGATCGCGAGTCGGGCCTTCGCCGACTTCAATTGCGTCGCGAACGTCGAATAGTAGGCGGCAATGCCCGCCTCCTGATCGGCGAACGCCGGGATGATGGTCATCTGCCCAGTCTTGACCATCTCAATCTGGAACTGCTCGGTCTGAGTAAACCTGATGAACTTCATGGCCGCATCCTGGTGCTTCGAGCTCGCCGTCATGACAATGTCTTCGCCGCCGACTACGCTGATCGACCCGCCCGGGCCAGCTGGCATTGGCGCATAGATTGGTTTGAAGTCGGGATACTGGCCGCTCCAGATGCCCTGCATCCATGGTCCGTCGAGAATTGTCGCATACTTGCCTCCCGGCAGGCCATCGGAGGTTCCGGTCGCTCCCTGATTCCCAATAATGAGGTTAGGGATGAGCCCCTCCTTGTAAAAGTCGACGAGCATTTGGACTGCTGCAACACTCTTGTCGCTGTCGAGATAGCCGGTGGATTTCGTGAGCTTGTCGTTGGTTATTGCGCCGCCGCCCGACCAGATCCACGGCGAAATGTTCCATGCGCCAAGACCGCTGTCGGCAAAGACCGACATCCCGGTGCCCTTGAGTTTTGCCGCCATCGCCTTCAGATCATCGAAGGTTGCCGGCGGTGCGGTCATGCCCGCTGCGTCCAGCGCCTTCTGGTCAGTAATCAACACCCGGGTATTGGTGTCGAGCGGCAGGCCGTAGTACTTGCCTTTGTAGAGGTTCGTCGACAGCGACCCGGGGTAAGTCGCGTCGGCAAGCTTCTTGAAGTCGCTCATCGCATCCGACAACGGCACCAGAACGCCGAGGTCCGCAAATTGCGGTACCCAACCCAGATCAGCACGAACCAGATCCGGAAGCTCATCGCCTGCAGCGCTCGTGGTGAGCTTCTTCAGCATGTCGTCATACGGGATGTCGACATACTTCACTGTGATGTTCGGGTTTGCCTTTTCGAATGCCGGAATCAGCGTCTTATTCAGGGCGTCCTGCTGTGTGGAGTTTCCTCCGTTTCCATAGGAGCCCCAGAACGTGATCGTGACGGGGCTGTCGGGTTTGCCCTGGTCACCACTTGATGTCGCGGAACAACCGGTGGCCACCACGGCGAGTGCCGCCGCGATTGCCACCGCCGATCCGAATTTGCTACTGCGCTTCATTGCGGATACTCCTGTCTTGTCGAATCTCCGCCGCAATGGGAAGCGAACGGAGGGAGTGGTGCCTGTGGTTAGTTTTAGTACAAAAGCAATTCGGTGTCAATAGCATCCCATTTCATCATTACATCGCGTAGTATTTTGAATGCCAAAACATATGAGGGCTGGGATGAGACAAACTAGGAAGGAACGGACAAGGTGAGAATTGCCACGCCCCCGTGGACTCCGCTCTCGGGTCCGTCCCAGGCGGTGGCGCTTGAGGTGCTCATAAACGGTCCGATCTCCCGAAGCGAGATTGCCCGTCGGCTCGACCTTTCGCCCGGGTCGCTCACCCGACTCAGTACCCCTCTCATCGAGGCCGGTCTTCTGGTGGAAGGGGCCGAACGTGTGGACGGGCGTGCCGGGCGCCCATCGCGGCCGCTCGACATCCTTCCGGATTCCCGCCATTTCATCGGAATGAAGCTCACCGGAGACCAGGTGCTGGGGGTCACCACAGACCTTCGCGCCAACGTTGTCGCCACCGCGTCCGCAACGCTCGATTCGCGGGACCCAACGGCAGTCACTGCGGTTTTGGCTGACCTGGCTAAGCAACTCGGAGAACGAGTGCCGTCAATTACGGCGCTTGGGGTCGGAATTGGCGGCCTCGTCGAAGATCACGCGGTGATCACGAGCGCTCCATTTTTGGAATGGACTGAAGTTCCGCTCGGCGCGATGCTGGAAACCACCACCGGAATACCGACGGTCATCGAAAACGATGTCGTCGCGTTCACTGAAGCTGAGCACTGGTTCGGTGCCGGGCGTGGGCTGGATCGGTTCGCCGTGCTTACGCTCGGCGCAGGTATCGGATTCGGGCTCGTGATCCACAACAGACTCGTCGTCAACGAAGATTCCGGCATCGGACTTGTCGGACACTGGCCGATCGATCCGTTCGGGCCGGTCTGCCCGGCCGGCCACCGGGGGTGTGCTCGAAGCGTTCTGACCCAGGCAGCCATTACTCAGGCAGTTTCGGCGGCAGTGGGCCGCACACTCGACTATGACGAATCACTCGACCTTGCCGCTGCCGGCGAACCCGCCGCCAGGCGTATCGTCGACGATGCAGGCAGAGGGCTCGGTCGGATGATCGCGGCGGTTGCCAACTTGGTTCTGCCTGAGCGGATCATTCTGGGCGGCGAGGGTGTTCGACTCGTTGATGTGGCCGAAGAAGCACTGCACTGCGGAATTGCTGAAGGCCGCGACCCTCGGACTCAAAAGCTCGACCTCGTCACGACGCCAGGCGATGACACCGAATGGTGTCGCGGCGCCGCAGTTATCGCCATTCAGCGTTACGTCCTCGGGCGGCAACTGTAGTTGCCTGCTGGCAACGGGCACCCGCGGACGCCGCAGCACTGTGGTCACACTCATTGCTTGCTCGGAGAAGATCAACAACGCGAGGTGTCTCCCGTTCGCAATTCAGGCAAAAAGCAGATCCTGCCGACGGTAAAGCCCGCACTTTCGGTAATTTCGGATGACTGCGTGAGCGTCCAGCCTGAATTGCGAACAAGCCACGCCACGTAAGGCGGGGAACGACTACACTCGCGCGCCAGTTACCCGACGAGGTCGTGGCGCAC
>JAHBXU010000412.1 GCA_019636315.1 Planctomycetaceae bacterium
CGCACCAGCGAGTCATACTCCCCCGCCGGAGTCAGCTCAAACACCCATCCTTCGCCCAGTCCGGTGTACGCCAGCAAGCCGACTTCATCCTGTGCGCTGAGCACCTTGATCGCCTGTTTGGTGATCCGCTGTCCCCACGTGTTTCCTTCGGGGAACTCGCATGTATGCAGGATGATCGCGAGTGCGCCTTTCGGGAGGATCTTCTTCTGGGTGATGTCCATCGAGACCGGCAGCGCGTCTTCGACGACCGTGCGGTGATATCCCCCCGCCCCAAAGCTGTTCGGCCCCCCGACCATCAGAAAGCCGATCCCCTGGTTATAGACGGCATCGTGCAGCGCCTGCAGTTGCACGGTATCGAACGCATCCTGGGCCACATTGACGAACACGACGCAGTCGTAGGGCATCAATGACAACGGATCACGGGGCAGATCGTACGCCTCAATTTCCTGCACCACGCGTTCGCCTTCACGGATCGCGCGGACGAGCGACCGCCAGTCGGCCGGATCGCCCGCCGGGTCCTTGACGACGAGGACCTTGCCTTCGCCTTCGACGTACAGGTAATTGACGACCGAGTTATTGAGTGAGAGGTGGTCAGCTCCCGGCTCGGTTTCAATCGTCGCCTTATACTCGTAGTAGCCTGGCTCGCCGACCTTGATGGGAATCTCGATCCGCGTCTTGCCTGCATCGAGTTGGACGTCCTGTTCGGCGATCGTCCGTCCATTCTCCTGGAGCACGAGCCGCGCTTTGTCGGCCGTCAAAGAGGAGAGCAGCACGGACGCCTTATAGTTCTCTCCCAGTTTCACGAACCGGGGGAGTTCGAGCCGCTCGATCCACATTTCGTGGTCATATTGATACTCGATCGGCAGCACATCGACGCTGATGCCGCGCGACGCCAGTTGATCGAGGATGCTGTCCAATGACCCGGTTGTCTGGGTGCCGTCGCTGATGAGGACAATGCGGCCGCGCGTCTCTTCGGGAATCATCGCGGCCGAGAGTGTGAGCGCTCGCTCCAGGTCAGTTGCATCCGGCGTGATCTGGACGTTCTTGTTCTTCTCGAACGGGAACGACTGCCGCGGGGGCAACTCGACCGCCGCATTCCGGCCGAAGAAGATTACACCGGCCGTGTCTTTGTCTGGTTTGCCGGCACCGGCCTGGGCGACAAAATCCATGGCCCGTTCGACCGCGCCATCGCCCACCGAATCCGACGCGTCGACAGCGAAGACGACCGTCAGGGTGTCGCTTGTCCGTACCGAGCGCGGTTCCGCAATGACCATCACAAACAGGCCGATGAGCACCAACCGCGTCATGAGCGCGACGATCCCCCGCGTGCGGCTCAGGCCGCTGCTGCCGGTGAGCCACATCCACCAGACCCACACACTCACGACCATCAGCCCGAACGCGGCCCGCCGTGTGAAGAGAAGCGTGTGTGAAATCTCCAGGCCGATCACCACGCCGGCGTAGACGAGCAGAAACAGCGCCAGGGGAAGGACGTCGCGCACGCCGACCGGGCCCCGCCGCGGCGGGAAAACCATTCGGAGCCAGCGCTTCAGTCTCTTCACAACGACAACTCCACGGTGCGGTGATTGCCGGTGTCCGCGACATAGACGCGACCACGAGAATCGACCGCGATGCCCCAGGGAGTGTAGAACTGCCCTTCGCCACGCCCGACGTTCCCGTAGCGACCAATCAGTTCACCATTCCGGGTGATTTTCGTGACACGCCCCGCGCCATATTCGGCGAGATACAGCGAGGCATCCGGCCCCAGTGCGAGATCATACGGATAGTCGACGGCCACCGACGATTCCCTCGCCGAATCCACGATCGTCTGCAGGTATTCGCCGCCATCCGAGTAGACATGCACGCGGTTGTTGATGGCGTCGGCGATGTACAGTTTCCCTCCGCTCCCGCCCGATTCGCCGGCGACCCAGACAATGCCGCTCGGACGCTGAAATTGTCCCTCATCCGTCCCAAAGCTGCCGAACGCCGCGACAAACTCGCCCGCTTCCGTAAACTTCTGGATGCGGTCGTTACCACCGTATTCGGCGACATACACGTGCTGCGCGTCGTCCCTGGTGATTGCCACCGGATAAATGAACTGTCCTGGCCCTTCGCCAAGTTCGCCGAACATCCGCAAGACTTCGCCTTGCTGGTCAAACACCACGATGCGGTGATAGTGCGTGTCGGCCACGGCAACTGTGCCGTCGCTCAAGATGCAGACCCCCTCGGGCTTGCCGACGTCATACTCGGGCATCCGCCACTGCCGGTTCAGCACCCCGTCCGACGAGTACACGAGCACCCGCCCTGCGTTGTCGAGCACGTACAACTCTCCGTCGGGACTGGCGGTCAGACTCCGCGGGGCGGGCACGAACGAACCGTCCGCGGGCGTCTTGAACGTCCGTGACCCGGTGACGTCTAACTGCGGCCCCGCCGCGGACTGCTGACATCCGCCGCCG
This sequence comes from Planctomycetaceae bacterium, assembly GCA_019636315.1. Lineage (GTDB taxonomy): Bacteria > Planctomycetota > Planctomycetia > Planctomycetales > Planctomycetaceae > JAHBXU01. The sequence goes on from JAHBXU010000412.1 coordinate 2,454, forward strand.
ATCAGACACAGCACAAGCAACACACACAGCTTCAACAGGACGGAGGTTCCCGCAGTGAGAGGGTCGTGGCACGGACGATGCACAATCGTGCGCACGTCGTGCGTCGCGGCGTGCTCAAGTTCGGTTTCGGCGACTGTTCCCAATGATCGGCTTGCGAGCACTCGCAGTGCGGAGTCCTGCGCCCGGCAGACAGTCAACTGTTCCGGCCGCACGCACAATCGCTGAGATCCTGGCACCGTCGGCTCCGTCAACCAGCGGGACACGTCGTCTCCTTCGAACCAGTTCGCCGGCCCCAGGTAATTCGCCAGACGCTCCGTTGGAGGCGCCGCATAAAGCGTCTCGACCGGCCCTTCAAAATCCACGCGTCCATCGGTGAGGCACACGGCCCAGTCCGCTTCGCGCCGCGTGACCTCCGGTGAATGCGTCGAGAAGACGACCGACACGCCGCGGCGTCGACAATACTCGCGAATCACACGCCAATACCCATCGACCGACATCGGATCGACATGCACCAGCGGTTCATCCATGACGAGCACCAGCGGGTCACTGCACAACGCGCGGGCAACGGACAGTCGCGATCGTTCACCCTGAGAAAGCTGCGACGCAGGCGCATCGGCAATCCCCTCCAGTCCGAACGACGCCAACCAACCGGCGGGGTCCATGTCGGCACTGTTGTCGGGACGCACATGCTCCAGATGCTGGCGGACCGAGAGATGCGGCCACAACCCGAAATCCGGCGGCACCCACGCCAGCGGCAGCCTCACATCGTTCGTCGGGAGATGCAACGTGACAGATCCATCGTCCGGAGGCTCAAACTCCACCAGCACATTCAACAAGGACGTTTTGCCGGCGCCCGACGGGCCCAGCACGGCCGTCACGCCTGTCGGGATGCGAAGTGAAACGGCCTGCAGACGTGCCGTCCTGCCTCGTCCGAGACGCACATCGCGCAATTCCCAAAGGACGTCCGTCATGCCGCCTGCTGTGAGTTGAGTTCCACAAGGAAATGCCGCGACATCGCGGCATGCCGGAGTCGCTAAGTCATACAGAGCATCAGCGAGACCTCGCGGAGGGCGACGGGAGTTCGAGTCTTTGCGAAAGCCCGGTTCTGACTGTTTCGGAACGTCTCGTCGGTCCGGCGTCCGCCACGATGAATTGGTTCTGAAGATTCCTGAAATGACGCCACCGATGCGCCGGGTGCAATCCCTCACCAAGATCAATCAACGCCGGGGATTTGGCGACGAGCGGTCGAGGCTGTCGAAGTATTTTTTGATTCCCTCGTGGTAGCCGGGGGGAATCTGCTCCTGATCGATCGCTTCGCTCACGGACTGCTTTAAGTCGCTGACGATGTCGTTGTACTGCAATTGGATCTCGTCTTCGTCCGATTCGGAAACCCCCTTGGTTTTCAGGGACAGCAGGATCTTGCCTTTCTTGATGGCCGACTTGGATGTCTCGTCCTGGAAGTCGGTTTTCACGGAGTCGTCATCCGCCATGGCCTCGATCTCGCCAGCGCCCATTCCTTCCCCGTCGCCCGGCATGCCTTCCTCGCCCATCATGGCGACGTCATAACCCAGCTCGGCCATCATTTCGGCGTAGAGTTCCTTGTAATCTTCAAGTGTCTCGGCGCCTTCCATCGCTTCGCCGTCAAGTTTCTCCTCGTCGTTGAGCCGCTTGGCCATCTGAGCGAGTTCCAGCGCCTTCTCCAGCTCTTTCATGTCGCGAACCGACTGGGCCAGTTGCTTGAGCTCGAGCTCCGCCAGTTTGATCGATTCGGACAAGGCCTCCTGTTGCTCGGACGTCAACTTTTCCGAGGGATTGGCCTTTGCGGCTTCCAGTTCTTTCATCGCGCGCTCGAGTGCCGCAGCAAGAGGCTTCGAGTTCACATCTTCCTTCGCGAGATCGAGCAATTCGTCTAACTTCTTCTCGAGTCGCCGCATGGCCTCGGTCCGCTGGAGCGGGTCCTCCATCTGAGCAATGTTCTCGACCTCCTTCTGCAGGTCGTCCATTTCCTCTTCCAGGCTTTCGGTCTCGCCTTTCCGAACGTCGTCGGCCCACTTCCGCGCCTTCGACTGGTTCATCGCACCGAAACGTTGCTCCATCGGCTTGCGGCTGAGAAGCTCCTTGAGCTGCTCGGCCCCCATCCGCCACTTTTCTCCGAGTGATTTCTGATGGGCGCCAAGCACCCGCGCGTTCTCCTCGCGGTTCTGCGGTTCCATCCTTTGCAGAGACGACTTGAGATCTTCGAGCGACTGCTCGACGTCTTCGGAGAATTCGGCGTCGACGTCCGATTTGGACAATTCCGACTTACGCACTTCGGTCGCTTGTCGGTTCTTG
>JAHBXU010000413.1 GCA_019636315.1 Planctomycetaceae bacterium
TCGCCGACAAACGGCTGCGGCTCAAGGCAGACGCATCCCGCTACGAAGGGGGCACGCACAACATGGGCGGCTTTGTGGGACTCGCCGCGAGTCTCCAATTGACGTCCGCGTTTACATCGGAGGAGCTCTCCCGGGTCCTGCGGCGGGTGACGGACGTCTGCTGCGAGCGGCTGGCGGAAATCGGCGGCCGCATCGTTTCTGTCCGCGACGAAGCGCACTGGTCGGGCATCATCGCCTGCGAGTTCGATGGGCAGGACCTGGCCGCGCTGCAGCGGGTGTGCCTCAAGGAGCACGTCGTCGTCAATCGCCGCGACGGGCGACTGCGCATCAGCCCGCACATCTACACCAGAGAAGAGGACGTGGAGCGGCTCGTTTACGCAATCAAATGGGCGCTCACATAGTTCTCCTGCACGATTGCTGCGAATGGAACACTAACCCGGAGTGTGAGTAAAGGGTATTTCGCGGCCGCCCTCACTGATGCTTCCATCACTGCCGCTCAGGGTGACGAGAAAGAAAGCCCCGCGCAGCCGAAGCGGTTTCAAAACGACACAGGCCCGGCAGCATCGGCTGCCGGGCCTGTGAATGGTTACAGGAGTCGTGTTGCCGTTGCCTGCGGATCAGAACTCGCCGATGACTTCACCCTTCATTGCGGTAATCAGGCCCGCCAGGGTGAAGAGGTCGATGTTCTGGTTGAGGAATCGCACTGATCCGTCACAGAGTGTCACGTGGGCGCCGCCCGTATGCCAGGAGTACAAGCCCGCGCTCTTCCGGTTTGAGCAATTGATGGGGCACAGGCCGCCGTCATTAACCTCTGGACCGTCGAAGCCCGTCCCTTTGACCCAGTTTTCCTTCAAAGGATCACCCCATCCGCCGCCGGCCGTTCTTTCGTTGATCCAAGCATCGTCGAACGGCGCGGCCGACGTCTGCAGGATCCGCTTGTAGTACAGTTTGTTCCGTCCGGCCAATTCGCTGATCAGGATCGTATTGGTCGTCCCGTCGGCGATATCGCGAATGCGGGAGCCCTGACCACCATCGTTTAGGGCACCGGGAACGTCGATGATCGTCACCGCCCAAGTGGAATATCCATGCCGGTTTCCACCGCCTCCGCCCGGGAAGTTCGCATAGGCCTGATTGGAAAGAGTGGCGCGGATGCCGCTGATGTGCTCATAGTCGACACGAGCACCGGCAAAAGTCCACCCCGCGCAAACTCCCGGATACCCACTTGCCAGCGGCACGCCGGCCGGGACTTCCCATTGAACAAGGTTGTCGCTCACGGGAGTTGAGGGACACAGGTAGCCGGGAATGACTGTCCGGAAAATCGCCTGGTTGGCCGGGTCGAAGGGGCTGATATTCAAGTTCAGCTGATCATAGACGTTGTTCTGCTCCATGTACGGGAGCAGAGAGATGGCCCAGTTCGTGGACCCGGAGATCGCCATACAACCGGTGCCGATCTTCAAGCCGAGGATGACCGGCTTGGCAAACATGCCGTACACATCGTGATAGTTGTGGAAGGCCAGCCCGATCTGCTTCATGTTGTTCTTGCACTGGGTGCGGCGCGCCGCTTCACGTGCCTGTTGCACGGCGGGCAACAGGAGCGCGATCAGGATGGCGATGATCGCGATCACCACCAGCAACTCAATCAGGGTGAAGCCCGAGCGGCTTCGACGTGTCAAGGATCGCATCGCTACATCTCCTCCACAAAAAAAGTGAAATCGTGAAACAACAAGTCCCGCATGAACGTCCTGCCTGTAAAACCTCTCGGTTTGATCAGCTCCGCTGGACACCTCCGCGCATCGGCAATGATTGGTGCAGATATCCTCTCGGAGTCTGGCAGTTAGGCTCAACAAAGGATCATGCCGACGGGCAGCACAACACGGTCGGCATTCACCTCATCGATACGTCCGGCCCGTTACTTTGTTGACAACTCGATCGTGCCCAGATCAATCGGACCGGTCTCGTTGCCTGTCACCGACAGCTTGTGTTCCGCCGTCTTTGCGTCGGCATACTTGCCCTTGAAGTCGTCCCCTTCAAAGTTCCCGCGAAACAAGTTTCGCTGTCCGAGTCTGAACGTCAATGTGTACTCTCCGACCGGGACGCCGTCGCCCGTCTCGTAGGTGGACAGGGAAAAGTCGCCTTCGGGCACCGCGAAGGCCGCCGGCTCCAGTTCGCCCGACTCCGCGACTCCGTTCAGGTGTGCCTGTATCATCACCTGTTTGGGCAACTGGACCGTTCCTCCGTCAACCACCACGCGGCCCTTCACGGGCACGGTCTTCACGCGCGGGGGACCGGTAGGGCTCGGGTCGCTGCATCCGGCGAGCAGCACGGCCGACAGGCAGGCAGGCGCCACGAGGTAAGAAAATCGGAACTGGTCGCGAAGGGAACTGACAAAGGTCTTCATGCAGCGCTGATGCAGTTAGTGAACGGTGGGGCCGGTGACGTAACACTTTTCCGATTCGTGGGGAAAACACTCACCTCATCCATGCGATGTCGATGAGTGCCTGAAGAGGACGTCCCGCATCTGTCACGGATTCTACCGATCGGTCGAAACCGTTGTCAACACGGCTGACCGACTGGTCGGTAGGTTATTTGAGAGCGCCCCTCATGGGAGGGAGGACATTGAGGCGATTCTCCTCCTGGTCCAGGACGAGACGGTGGTTGCGGTCGACGCGAATTCCCGTCCGCAGGGCGAATTCATTTCAATCGACGGGATCAATGTCTTGCACCCTGCGGTCGCTGTCAACTCCGATCCGCATTCAGTGGTCGAACGATTTCACGACGTGCCGGCGCGACAGCAGTTTGCGGACGACGACCGGTGGAACGAACGCCAGGTTGCCAACCATCATGATCAACCCAAATGTCCACATGCCCATGCAGACTCCGATCCCGGCATGAAGCAACACGGCGAAGAAGAGCACGAGCGGACGCAAGACGCGGACCCACACAAAGACGGAGTAGGTCAGCTCCCAGAAGATGGTGAAGTGCGTGAGCAGGTTGATTGCGAGCGGATACCGGGCGAGCCACAACATGTCGAGCGTCTGGTACTCCTGATTCGAAAACGCCAGCCACATGGCCATGCCGTCCCACCACGCGCGCCCTTGCAGCTTCGAGACGCCCGCGAAGAAGTAGATCACGCACATGTGCACCTGAATCAGCCGGATCGCCAGATTGGCATGGATGCTCGGTTCCAGTGCGTCAAATCCCAATCCCGGTGCGACCCCGATCGGAGCGGCCGCCGACGATTTGCCCCGTCGCCTTCGCCACGCATCCAGGGAGTATGCGGCTCCACTTGGTCCCAGCGCCAGATAGAACGTCAACAGACCGTTGATCTGGTCGAGACCGAACAACGCCGTCGGCACCCGGTTCGCATAGGAGATGACGATCACCAGCGCCAGGATGGACGTGATCCGCGTGAACAGGCCGATCGCGAACAGCACCAGGACGCCAAGACACACCAGGTGCACAGTGAACGCGTACGACGGCGGAACGATGTACCAGAAAGAGAAGACCCAATCGTAACTCAGATACCGCTGCACCAGATCGGATCGTACCCACGATTCCGTTCCGAAGAACGAATCGAAATCGAGCCCCCACACCCAGTGCGTGTAGACGAGCATCGCCCCGGTCAGCACGCGAATCAGTCCCAGCGTGGCCGGGTCGGTCGGGGTGAACCAGAACCGATTCCAGTTCTCGGCCGTTGTCAGCCGGAGGTCATCGACGTAGCGCCGCACGATGCCATGTCCCGATGCACGCTGCGGCAGGCCGTCCGGGGAGTGGGATGCGTTGGAAGAAGCCGTTCGCATGGGGGGGCTTTGTGGAGTCATCGAACTCGCAGCATGACAGTTCGCGCCGTTCAAAGGGCTCCGGTGCGGCCGATGCGTCAATGCAATTGTGAGCTGAAGCACCGGGGGCATTCAACGGGACCGGTCGTTCCGTTCCCGCCAGACTTATGGGTCCTCAGCCGGAGATTCATAGAAGCCGAGCTCGGTCTTCTCGTATCGGCTGGGATGATCGAGCGGCATGCCGTCGAGGACCATTTCGGGGCGTGGAAGGAAGTGCACCACCTGGGTCAAATGAACCTTGCGGCCGTGATGTTTCCGCGCGAGGCAGCGCGCGTACGACTCATGCCATTCGTCCAGCAGTGAGTCCGGAACGTATGACAGCGATTCGGTGAGCATGAAGTGGCGATGGTAGAGCAGCCGCGGCCAGATGTCGCGGTACGGCGTGACTCCCTCCACCGTCGAACCATCAGGGCGCTCGACCTGAAACTCCACCAGGGTGCTGGTACCCGGTTCCGGCGCAAAATAGTGAAACCCGTGGTTCAGGTAGGAGGCTTGAAGATACGGTCGGAAGAACTGGGCGATGTTCAGCAGCAGCGGGGACGTCGGCGAGACCCCCAGAGGGGCGATGGCGATCCCCAGAACATGGTAGAGCAGCCACGCGGAGATCAGCCTCCTTGACCACTTGTTCAGGCTGGCAGCCGGCGGCGGCGTGTCCGGGGACTCGTCAACTGCGTCCGCCATCAGTTACTCCAGAAGTAAGTCATCGGCTGGTCGTCAGACTGATGATGTCCTCGTTCATCAACGTACAGCGCCGATTGGCGCCTGGTCGCTCCGGACGGGCGACATTGGAGCCAGAAGACAAAAAAACGGAGAGTTCGGTCGGATTGCTCCGGCCGACTCTCCGTCATGATTCAATAGGATCGTCCGGGTGATGGGCTCGCGCCGGCCCCGTCGGTCAATCAGTAGCCGTAGGAACCGCCGGCTGAGCCGAG
>JAHBXU010000414.1 GCA_019636315.1 Planctomycetaceae bacterium
CCGCCGAAGCGACCGGTCAGGAGACGAACGCCGTCGCGGCGTGAAGACGACGGCGAAGGGGCGACGGACGTCCTCCGTTGCGGAGTGCGCTGCGCGCCGATCAGAAACGCGCTTTCCGCTGCGAGAGGTATTCGACCAGTGCTTTGTCGAACCGCATGCTGGTATCGAGCGGAACGAAGTCGGCGCCGGTCGCCAGGCACTCGCGGCGATACCTGCCACGGAGTTCGTCGAGTGCCTCGCGATATTCGGACCGGATGCCGGCCGCATCGACGAGCATCGTCTCGCCAGACTCGGGATCCTTGAGGTCGCACATGCCGTCGAACGGAAAGTACACCTCCGCTTCGTCCAGCACGTGAAACACGATGACATCGTGCCCAGCGAATCGCAGCATGCGGATGGCATCGATGACCGGTTGCGGGTCGGTCAATAAGTCGCTGAACAGCATGACGAGGCTCTTCTGCTTGACCATCGACGCGAACCGGCGCAGGTTCTGCGCAATCTCCGTCGGACCGGTTGGCTGGGCCTTCGCCAGCAGCGCGAGGATGTTGGCCAGTTGCGACCGCTTGCTCTTGGCCGGCAGGCTCGCACGGATGCGTTCGTCAAACGTCATCAACCCCACCGGGTCCTGCTGGTGCACCATGAGATAGGCCAGCGCGGCGGCCAGACAAACGGAGTATTCAAACTTCGTCAACTCCTGTCGAAACGTGTACGCCATGCTCTCGGACAGATCCATCAGCAGGTAGCCCGTGATGTTGGTCTCCGCCTGGTACTTTTTGATGTAGTACCGGTCGGTCTTGGCATAGACGAGCCAGTCGATGTCTTTCGGATCGTCCCCTTGCGTGTACCGGCGATGCTCGGAGAACTCGACGCTGAATCCATGAAACGGCGACGCATGTAACCCGCTGAGAAATCCTTCGACGATAAACCGCGCCCGCAGATCGAGCCGCGACACGGTGCGGATGACTTCCGGCTTCAAATAAGCTTCAGCGGTGCGATTCATCATGATTCATCTTCACTCGTACTTCGGCACTTTGGGCTCGGGGATCTCATCCAGCAGGCGTTGAATGATGGCGTCGCTGTCGTAGCCTTCGGCCTGGGCCTGGAAGTTGGGCGAGATGCGGTGCCGCAGGACCGGGACGGCGACGCGGCGAATGTCTTCGAACGTCACGGCCGGGCGTCCATCCATCGCCGCCAGGGCGCGACCCCCATGAATGAGGTATTGACCGGCGCGCGGCCCGGCGCCCCAATCGACCAGTTCACGGATGAACGGTGGTGCAGAACCATCGCTGGGCCGCGTCGCGCGCACGAGCCGCGCCACATAGTTGATCGTCAGCGGCCCAATCTCGATCAGATTAATCTGCCGCTGCAGATACAAGATGGCTTTCGCGGACAGCACCTTGCGGACGTCCGTTCCACGCCCGCTGGTCGTCGCGGTCAGGATCTCTTCTTCCTCTTCGAGTTTGGGATAGTCGACCTTGATGTTAAACATGAATCGGTCCAGCTGCGCCTCGGGCAGCGGATACGTGCCTTCCTGCTCGATGGGGTTTTGCGTCGCGATGACGAAGAAAGGTTCCGGCAGCTTGTAGGTTGTCTGGCCGACGGTCACCTCCCGCTCCTGCATGGCCTGGAGGAGTGCGGCTTGCGTTTTCGGCGGTGTGCGGTTGATCTCGTCCGCCAGCAGGATGTTGGTGAAAACTGGTCCCTGCACAAATCGAAACTCGCGACGGCCGGTATCGGTTTCTTCCAGCACGTTGGTTCCGGTGATGTCTGAAGGCATCAGGTCGGGCGTGAACTGAATGCGATGGAACGTCACATCGAGAATTCTGGCGATCGTGCTGACGACGAGTGTTTTCGCCAGGCCGGGAACGCCGACGAGTAAACAGTGGCCGCCGGTGAAGATGGCGGAGAGAATCTGTTCGATCACCGCATCCTGACCGACAATGACGTTGTGCAGTTCGTCAGTCATCAGTTCGCGATGCCGTTTGAACTTTTCCAGAAACTCGTCAAAGTCGCGATTGTCGCTGGCCAAGGCTTGTCCTCTGCGAGAAGTGGAGTGCCGAAGTGTGTTGACCGTCGATTGAGTGTAAGACAATCGAAACCGCCATGCCACGAGATGCTGTCGACGCAGACTGCCGCGAGGAGGCGGCGGAGCAATTCAGGAGAATGCAAACGTCGTGGGTGGCTCGTTGACAATAAAATCCGGCGCTCACTACACTCCCCGCATCCAAGGCGTCAATGACCATTGAAGTTCGTCGATCCGACGAACCCTCTCCTCAATTGAGCCCCTGTGGCGGAGTACGCATCCGGGATGATTGGACAAACTGGCAACCAGCATCTGTGCCCCCAGATCGGGCGGAAATTTGTCGGATTTCTGGCAGCGGCATTCTGGTCCGCGGCGGCATGGGCGCAAGAGGAGGCGTCTGGGGGAGGTGCGGCGACAGCGAGCCAGGGGGGCGGGTTCTTCGTGTTCCTCAGTTGGTTCGTGGCGCTCGCGGGGTCGATTGTCGCCCTCGTCTTCGCATTCCGGTTCTACAACTGGATGAAGGATCAGGACGAAGGTGATGCGCGGATGGTGGAAATCGCCGGCTATGTCCGGGATGGTGCGAACGCCTACCTGTGGCGCCAGTACAAGATTGTTGCGTTGTTCTTCATCGTTGCGGCCATTCTTCTCGCCATTGTGGCGTTTGGCTTCGGAGCCCAGTCGGGGCTTGTGCCTTTCGCTTTCCTCACCGGCGGCTTCTTCTCTGCGCTGGCCGGTTGGTTTGGAATGAAGACCGCAACCTGGGCCAGTTCGCGGACGGCGCAAGCCTGTAAAAAGTCACTTAACTCCGGTTTGCAGGTGGCCTTTCGCAGCGGCGCGGTGATGGGATTGACCGTCGTTGGCCTGGGGCTGCTGGACATCTGCCTGTGGTTTGCCGTGCTGTACTGGTTCGCTCCAATGTTCGGGCACCATTTCAGCCTGGAGGAAATTACCGTCACTATGTTGTGCTTTGGCATGGGGGCCAGCAGTCAGGCGCTCTTCGCACGCGTCGGCGGCGGCATCTTTACCAAGGCGGCCGACGTCGGGGCCGACCTTGTCGGCAAAGTGGAAGCAGGTATTCCTGAGGACGATCCCCGCAACCCTGCCACCATTGCTGACAACGTGGGTGACAATGTAGGAGACGTGGCCGGTATGGGGGCCGACCTGTACGAATCCTATTGCGGATCCATTCTCGCCAGTGCTGCGTTGGGCGTTGCCGCCTATGCCGGGCATACGCAGATGCAGCTCATGCTGCTCCTGTTGCCCATGGTGCTGGCGGGTGTGGGGATCGGCCTGTCCATTATGGGCATGTTCCTGGTCCGGACCGAGGAAGGGGCAAGTCAGAAGAATCTTCTTGAGGCGTTGGGGCGCGGAATTAACGGCAGCAGTCTGGGAGTCGCTGCCGCGGCGTTCCTGCTCGTGGTGGTCATGTTGGTTCTGCCGTCGAGGGGAGCCGCTGGTCTTGCCGATACCGGATTGCGGCAGGGTTGGGAGTTGTTGGGCGTCTTCTTCGCGATCGTCGTCGGACTCCTCGCCGGCTGGCTGATCGGTTGGTGGACTGAATACTCGACCAGCGATGTCTACGCTCCAACGCGCCGCATCGCCGATCAAGCGGTGACGGGGCCCGCGACTGTGATCATCGCTGGTGTGGCGGAAGGCTTCTACAGCGTTTGGGTGCCAATCGTCGTCATCGGCACAGCGATTATTCTGGCCTTCGGCTCTTGTACCGGATTCAACTTCAACGAACCACAATTGTTCGCCCTGGGTCTGTACGGCGTGGCGATCGCGGCCGTCGGCATGCTGAGCACGCTCGGCATTACGCTGGCGACAGACGCCTATGGACCGATTGCTGACAACGCCGGCGGCAATGCCGAGATGAGCAAACTTGATCCCCAGGTTCGCGAGCGGACCGATGCACTCGACAGTCTGGGCAATACGACTGCAGCCACGGGGAAGGGCTTTGCCATTGGTTCAGCCGCGTTGACCGCGCTGGCGCTGTTGGCGGCTTATGTCGAGGAGGTGCGCGTCGGCTTTGACCGTTGGGCGGTCAATACCAGGGATGTTGCCGTTTCAGAAAGTCTCGAAAGCGCCAACCTGAAGATTATTCGGCCGGGCGTGGTCGCTTTCCAGGGTTCTGGCGACAGCAGGCCGCAGGCATGGTTGATCTTTCCGCCGACGACAGCCACACAGCACCGGGCGCTCGACCCCGTTCTGGAAGCTGCGCCGGGGGCGACTGTCACGGCCAATCTCCGCGAGATGGCGGACGAAGGTTTCGCGGTGAATGTCCACCATGCAACGATGCCGGATTTTGTCCGGTACTATGATGTGAGCATCATGAATCCCAAGGTGCTCGTCGGCATGTTTATGGGCGTCATGCTGGCATTCGTGTTCTGTGCGATGACGATGAAGGCCGTGGGCCGTGCCGCCGGATCGATGGTGGAAGAGGTGCGCCGCCAGTTCCGGGAGATCGCCGGGATTATGGAAGGGACCGCCACACCCGACTACGCCGCGTGCGTCGACATCAGCACGGCCGCCGCACAGCGCGAGATGATCCTTCCCGCGTCACTCGGGCTGATCGTCCCCATCCTGGTGGGATTGGTGTTGGGAGTCGGCGGCGTGATGGGCATGCTCGCGGGAGGTCTGACGAGCGGATTCGCCGTTGCCATTATGATGGCCAATGCCGGCGGTGCCTGGGACAACGCCAAGAAGTACATCGAGTCCGGGGCTCATGGCG
>JAHBXU010000415.1 GCA_019636315.1 Planctomycetaceae bacterium
CCACTTCGTCCGTGTCCGCAAGTCCGGATGGTCCGCAGTGGCCGTGTCGGTCGCATTCGGGGAGTTCGGTGGTGTCGCCGACGGGGACGATGCGGACTCGTCGGATTGGCCGCTCCCGGACGGGGAGGGTGCGGGTGTCGGCCGACTACATGCCGGGCCGATCAGTAGAAGCATTCCGACGACAAGAGCGCGTCCGTGACAGGCAGCAACGATTCGCAACGTGCCCTCCATCGTGTGCCCGCTCTCCTGAAGAGTTTGAACCTGACTGGCAATTATGAGACTCGCGACATCCCGTCGCAATGGCAGTCAACGGCTCCCTTCTCACGAATGCAGGCCGGCGCGGACCACCGTCCTGCCGGCCTGATTGTTCCGCTGCATTTCCCGCAGAATCTTCTACTCGCGAATGAACGTCAGCTCGGTTCCGTTCGAGTCAAGAACCACCTTGTTCGCATCCCGGCTGACAATCCTGGCCAGGTCGGTGCCGTCGAGCTTGAACTTGTCGCCGTCGATCGTGAACGGCTTCGCTAGCTCGGTCTGTCCCAGTTCGGTATTCAGCACGACGATCGCGTTGCCGCCCTGTTCCAGTGTGATCCTGGCAATCGGCTGGTCTGCAGCGGTGTTCTCATTGATCCATACACCAGCCAGTGCTTCCAGATCGGCCGGAGACAAGGCGGCCGGTGCATCAGCGGGCGTGACGGGATCTGCGATCGGCGCTGCGGCATTCGGCGCGGCTGATTCGTCGGCATTCGGAAGGGAAGTCGCCGCAACCGGCGAATCCGTCGTGACCACTGGATTACTCACCAATGGGGGGGCGGCAACAGGCGGCGCGGCAACAGGATCGGCTGCAGTCGCCGCCGCGTCGATGCCCGCGACCGCTCCAGACGCGGCGACTGCCGTCGGCGTGGCAGCCGGAGTCACGGTCGGCACACCCGCCGGTGTCGTCCCCGCTGCGGGGACCACAGGCGTGGCGGCGGCGACAGGCGTCGGGGTGACTGCAGCCGTCGTTGTCAGCAATCCGAACTGAGTTTGGAGAATCCGGGCGGCTTCGGGGAAGCGTGTGATCAACTCCGGATGCTTTTGAAACAGAAGCAGGGCTTCCTGCGGCGTGCAACCGAATCGAGCGTGGAAGTCCTGGACGCCAAGGCCGGTCACGCAATGCGCCCCGTGACAATCGGCAGTTGCGTCGCTGACGGTCACGGTCGAGGCCACGGCGATCATCGCGGCTGTGATGAGGTGGCGGGTCATGTCTTGTCTCCAGCGGTTTGGATGGTGATGTGTCTATGGGGTGAAGCGTGAGTTGGGCTTCCAACCACATCCTGTTAAGCGGTTTGCCGTCAGGCGTGTTACCGCCAAAATTCCCTGGAGCGGTTTGTGCTGGGCGATCCGACCACGACGGCGCAAAGCCAACGCCGGAAGCAGCGAGGAAATCGCTGCCTCCGGCGTGTCGTGTCAAATGGTGTGCGTCTTCTTCGGAACGGGAGCGACCGTCAAACGTCGTCCGGAGCGTCAGCCAGAGGCAGGTCGTCTGGAAATCCCAGTGCATTGCTATCGGCCTCGACGGGAGCGATGTCCTGTTCCGGCGTTTGGACGGACGATAATGCCGGCGACGGATCGACGGCAGACGGAACCTGCTGCTCATTCGGCGCGACGGGCGTGGGGTTTGCAACCGGGGGTGTCTCGACAGTGACGCCAGGCTGCACAGGCGCAACGGCCGGCGGCAGTGCGAGTGAAGCAGGGGCCGGAGGAGCCGCGACGCCGGAAACCGGCACGGGGGGATTGGAGTCTGCGGGAATTGACACGGCGGGGGCCGTGGCAGGAGTCGTGACGGCCACCGGGCGGATGGCGCCGAACTGCGTTTCCAGCTGTTGTGCGATCTGTGGGAATCGCTGGATCAGTTCGGGATGCTGTTGAAACAACACAAACGCTTCTCGGGCGGTGTATCGTCCATAGTGAGTGGGGCAGGCCTGCTTTCCGCACGATGCCGAAGCACCCGTTGCGGAGAAAAACGATGCGGCGGCGACAAGGGCGGTGATGATCAAGGGTCGAATCATGGCTGTTCCCCAAAGGAAGTAGACGCGAAGCAGAACGGCCGTCGATCCATCCGGCGGTCCGTTTATGGGTTGTGGTCACTTATCCAAGCGGGAAAACGAGGAAGTTGTTACATCGCATTCCGTGCATTCTCAGGAAAATGCACCGGAAGCAACGCGCATCGCCACAACACATTGGCGGACTGACGCTTATGTCTTGCAGGCATAGGCATGTGGATCGCTCGCCCACGGACGCGCGCAACGAGAAACACCTCGATCCGCGGCTGGGGAGACCGTCGAATCGAGGTGTCCTGCGGGAGTGAAGCGTCACCGTTGAGGTCCGTCGCAGGTGGAAAGCGACCCGACCAATGTGGGGGGTGAGACGACTTCACTCGGATTCGGCAATGTCGCTCAGTACCCGTAGACGAATTGCTTGGCGCCGAAGTTGTTGAAGTAGTAGTACTGGTTACCGAACGCCAGGTGGCAGTTGTGGCGGATGCCGTAGCTGTCGACGAAGTAGTGACAGCCGTACGAGTCGCACAGCAGGTTCACGCGGGGGTAGCTGACGTACGAAGGACGGTAGTAGTTGTGGCTGTATCCGTAGGAGGGAGCGTAGCCATATCCGTAGCCGTAACCGCCGTATCCACCCGCGTCCGCCGAGCTGCTCAGGCCAGCCAGCACGAATCCACCAGCCACGATCGTCAGAGCCGCGATATTCTTGAGAGCCTTCATGGGAATCCCTTTCTCAGGTTTGAGGTTGCTTGTCGTGGTTGTCTTCCACACACTCCTCAAAGCGGAGACCGGGCGCGGCTGTTACAGCGAGCCAGCGGAATTTGCGAAAGTTTCTGTCGCGACGTGACGACGTGCCGGATGAGACGTGGATGTTGCCGAGCGCGCAGCGGCCGTCCATCGCACGACAGTTGATGGCACGCGATGAGTGCAGGTCAGGTCCGCAGCGGCCGATTTACCGCGGCACGCCGGAATCATGACGCGGCGGCGCTGCAGCCGAAGCGCTCGTGTCGATCTCGACCTTGGCATAGATCCCCGCCAGCGCCAATGTCCGCTCGATCGAGGAGAAGAAAGCCTTCGTTTCCGAGACTGTCGAACGTGTCAACACCCAGGGACTTTGTGCATCGGCCCGCACAAAATGCTCCACGTTCACCCGATCCTGCGACACGAGCACGTATTCTCGTAGAGACGGCAGCTGCCCGTAATGTTCGAATTTCGTCCCGCGGTCATAGGCCTCGGTCGACGGAGAGAGGACTTCCACAATCAACAGAGGATTGAGCAGCACATCCTGTCCCTCTCCTTCAAACCGTGCCTCGGAGCAGACCACACTGACGTCAGGATAGGTGTACAGCCCGGTGGGCAGTTTCACCCGCATGTCTCTCGGATACACCTCGCAGGGGGAATCCTCCAGCGCGTTCCGGAGCTCGGAGGCGATGTTCAACGAGATTAGGTTGTGCGCCCGACTCCCTCCCGCCATCGCGAAAATCTCACCGTCAAAGAACTCGTGCTTGACATCACTCGCCCGCTCCAGAGCGAGATACTCGTTGACGGTGTAGCGTTTGAGCGCGGAGGTGGACATGGCGGCTCACTCATAGAACAATCCGTGCGATGATTGCCGAGACTGCGTGAAGTATACCGTAATTACCTGCGGCAGGGCGAATATGATGCTCATCGCATCCCGCACGCCAGGAGGCGAGCCGCGGTAGGGTGAGATATGCACGGCAGTCGCTGTGATGGAGACTTCAGCCACCAGAGACACGGTATGCCCGGTGTGCGAACGCTTGCGCTGGGCACTGAAAATCACCTCGGGGTGTTCTTCAACATCCCCACTCATGGGCTTGTTGCAGTCCATCGAAACCGAGATCGCCAGTGACTCCCCTGGGGTCTTTGCGCTCAACATGAGCGCGGAGAGCGTTTGGGGGCATGACCTCCAGGGGGCCGATCTCAGCAACGTCTGATCGCTCCGTGAGCTCCTTCAGCGAATCCGCTGCCGCCAACAAGTGCTGGATAACGACAGGTCATTCGACTGAAAGTCAGCCCACGCTGCCTTCCATTTGCAGTTCGATCAGGCGATTCATTTCGACGGCGTATTCCATCGGGAGTTCCTTGACCAGCGGGTCGATGAAGCCGGTGACGATCATGGCAGAGGCTTCCGCCTCGGTCAGGCCGCGCGACATGAGGTACAGGAGCTGTTCTTCGGCGATTTTGGACACGCTCGCTTCGTGTTCCATCGCCACATTCTCCTCTTCGACCTCAATGTAGGGGTACGTGTCGGAGCGGCTTTCCGGGTCGAGGATCAGCGCGTCGCAGACGACGTTGCTTTTGCAGTCGAAGGCCCCCTTCTGCACCTTCACCAGCCCGCGGTAGCCGGCGCGGCCGCCGTCCTTGCTGATGGACTTGGAAATCACGCGGCTTGATGTGTGCGGGGCGCAGTGAACCATTTTGGCTCCGGCATCCTGGTGCTGCCCGTGGCCGGCGAATGCGATCGACAATGTCTCCCCGCGGGCGCCCGGTTCCATGAGATAAATGGCCGGGTACTTCATCGTCAGTTTGGAGCCCAGGTTCCCGTCGACCCACTCCATGAGTGCGTCGCCGTAAGCCATCGCACGTTTGGTGACGAGGTTGTAGACGTTGTTCGACCAGTTCTGAATGGTCGTATAGCGGAACCGTCCGCGGCGT
>JAHBXU010000416.1 GCA_019636315.1 Planctomycetaceae bacterium
AACTGCTGCCGCTTGACCTTTCCATTCGGGGTCTTCAGCACGCCGAGCACTTTCGCGATTGCTGGCGATTCATTGAGTAACTCAATGAACCGGTCTTTGGTCAGACCAAACTCGGCGGCCGCGAGTTCGCTTTCCACCTCCTGGTCAAACCGCCTGGCCATGTGATAAATCGGCTCGCTGGTCTCCGTCAGCCGGTCGAAGCCGAGTGCTTTGAGCGACGATTCAAAACGGTCCGTATCTTCGGTCAGCGCGGCCTCAAGTATTTGTGCTTCAGGATACTGACGCAGAATCTGATCCGCGTCGGGATAGGCGTTGCGATTTGCAAGGATCGTTGGACGGACTTCGTCCTGTTTACGAATCATCCCATTGGCGTGACACGACATGCAGGAGAGTCCGGCCACGACGGCCCGGTCCGATTGTTTGTCGTCGGCGACAATGTTGAGCGGGCCTTTCTCGATTCGTTTGCCGACCGCGTCGACGAGCATATATCCCTGCAACCCGTTCGGCAGGCTGAAGATGATCTCGCCGCCGTCATGATCGAAGGAATCGTCGCCATCGGGGCCAAGGGGATGTTCGAGCACGTTCTGTCGGCCAATGCTGGACGCAAAGTCATAACTCAACCAAAACCCGCCGAACGGCGTCTTGTGGCGTTCAAACATGCGATTGTTATCGGAGACGCCCGATCGGACGAAGGCGGCCCGCACCACCCGATCGCTCGCGATATTTCGGGCGATGTCGACGCCAATTTCTGACCGCCGCGCGAGTTCATTCAGCGTGTCCGGAATCTCCAGCAGCTTGTAGTACAACGGGGCCCTTGATGCGCGGGAGACGAACCAGTCAGCCCGCACATGAGGGACAGGCGTCCCCGTCTGATCGCTGACGGCGCGGCCATCTTCGGTCTCGACACTGACCGCGTAGGGGTCCGTCGCCACAATGGCGTCCCATTTCGCTGCGTCCCAGCCCAAATCAAGCAGGTTGATTCGCAGCAACGTCTCCCGCGCCCCGACACGCTCGGGAGAAACCAGATCCTTCTCCCACGACAGACTGTTGAGCAGCTTGGCCATCGCCAGTCGGTAGGTTTCCAGTTCATCTTCTGACAGACCGGCGTTCGACAGGTGCGTCAATGTGAAATAGCGCGTTTCTCGACGCGTGGCGGCTTCGAGTTGCTGCAAGTCATCGCGCATCATCCGCAGCAAATCGTCGCTGGTGATCAGCTCAATCTCCCCGCTGTCGCCGCCGATGGCAGGAGCGCCTTGTTCGATCCACCTGCGGACGAGATCACGCTCCTCCTCGCTGAAACGTTCGCCCGCGTCGGGCGGAGGCATCTCCCCCGCAGCGATGCGTGTGAACAAATAGGACTCCGCCGGCGACCCGGCTGTGACATAAGCATTGTCTCGAACAAGCTTGTCCAATCTCACCACAAAGTTGAACCCGCCTTCATCGCTTCCGCCGGCGCCGTGACAGCGATGGCAGCGCGCCTCAAACAGCGCGGCCACCTGCGTGGCAAGTGCCTCGTCTCCGGCAGAGTCCCCGACGCGGGCATCAATCAGGCCGGTGCGCGCCAGCCCCTCAGCCGCACGCTCCTTGAGCGCCGCCAGATTGACCGGTTGCTGCCGCCAGATGGCCGCTCCCGCTCCCAGCAGGATCGCCAGGCCGATCACGCGGAGCACCCAGTTGCGGCGCGGCGATTCGGCAGGCGCGACGGGTGCGGTTTCCGGCGCGGACACGCGGCGGCGCACAGGCCGAAGGCGGATGCGAATTTTCTTGCCGCAGCCGTTGCAACGAATCAGGTCTCCTGATTGGGTCTCCGCCGGCAAGTCAATTCCGGCCCCGCACTTCCTGCAAGTGATCTGCATCGGTCTTGCCGCCTCCTGGCGGAATGAAAGCGAGGTGCGAAGAACAGCCCCCGTTTCGCCATTCTGATCCGGCACCACTCGATCTGTAAACACATCGACGTCGGCGCACGACGATGCGTCCCTTCCGAGAGAACGCCTGGGAAACGCGATCTTCTCAAGAAATCCTCCGAGTCGCAGAAAAATCTGGAGACGTCATCGCCGCGGGGCGCAACCGGCGACGAAAGGTTGAACACGCATTGCAGGGCATTTTTCCCACAATTCCTGCGGACATCATCGTTTTCTCCATGCCATACACCGTCGCGTCCGACTCATTTCAACCGGGAGACATCGCCGCATGTTATGGCGTCGACTGGACGAGCTGCCTGATTCGATGCGGAACAGCGTCGGTCTGGGGGCCGCGCGGCTTGAAATGGCCGCCGTCGCACGTCGCTGTCTGTTGTCGCCATGAAGGCCGGTCCCTGTGGATCGAATCCACAAGCCTCTGCCGACATCCCTGCCTGCTCCAATCGCGTCTGATTGCCGGCGTGCAGGCGCAACACCCCGAAGATCGCATTCGCGATTATGTCCAGTCCGGCGGCCGCGTCGATCTCTACCGGCTGACAGACGTCAATCAGCTCACGGCTGGGGAAAGTCGTCTGCTGACAGATGTGCTGATCGACCACTTCATCCGGCGGCGCGTCCGATACGACGTCAGCGGTGCGCTGCTTTCGGCAACTCGCGTGCTGCAATTGACGCGACTGTTTCCGGGTGCGGACCTGAATCGCCTGTTCTGCTCGGAACTTGTGGCCGCCGTGATGATGCGGCTTGGCCGGATGAATCATGCCAATCCGACACGCTTCCATCCCGGACGACTGATGCGCGAACTGGTGCGGACGGGAAAGTATGAGCGAGCCATGACGTTCTCACGGAGCCGGATATGTCGCGGTTAGTCACATACATCACGGGAGCGATCCTGCTTTGGGTCGCGCGTTCCTCGCCATCGTCCGAACTCCTGGCGACGTCAGTCGTGGCGTTCGCGCAATCAGAATCGTCTCGCGAGTCTGGAAAGAACGTCGACGGGAGTGGTGATCGCATGGCCCCGCAGCGTTTGATTGTATGGACGCGACCGGCTTGTGGCCCGTGCGTGCAATTCTGGCGGGATCTCGCAACCGACGCGGCCTTTCGCAGCGCGCTCTGCGAACGGTTCGACATCCATTGGGCCGATCCGTCGGCGTGTCGTGCTGCTGCGGATGCACGCGGCATCCGATTGCTGCCGACGTTCGACCTGGGCGCCCGACGGGTCGAGGGCTATCAAGGCAAACGTTGGCTTTGGCGCGAGTTGACCGCTGTCTCATCGGCCGATTCCCAGTCTGCTCCGCCGCGGGGGGAGAGTGTGACGGAACGAGAGTCTGATTTAACAGCACGTCCGATCGTGCCACTTCCGCCGCTGCTGCGGGCGCCGCGTTCCACCAGGGATGCGGCAGAGGAGGGCCCGCCGCCACCGGCGTCGGCTCCGACGAGCCCCTCAAGGCTTTCTCAAGATGCGTCGACAGGAACAGGACAACGCGGCAACAACACCAGGCGCGAGTCCCGCGCTCCGTTGAATCGCAGACTGGGAGAGACCCTGCGCCGATCCGTGCCTCTCGTACTCACCGGCCTGGAACTTGCCGGAGTGGTCGGCGGCACGGCGGCGACAGGCGGAGCGGGGACAATCGCGGTGGCCACGCTCTGGCGAAGTTGGAAGCGTCGGCGCCGCATGCCCCGGGCGCCGGGCGACTGTCGCGATGATGGAGGGCGCAATTCGTTGGCCGGAGAGGAGGAGCCGGCGGTCCCCCGCGCCCCCTTTCCCCGACGCCTGGATGAAGCACGTGAGCTACTTGCGCTCCGGCAATCAGAGGGACGTGTGGCGACACTTGATGCGCTGCGCGGCATGTTCCTCGACGATGAACTCCGCAAACTCGCGACGTCACTCAACGAGGACGAAGCATCCCTCGCAGCCAAAGTGAAGGCCGCTATCAACGTTCGGGTCGACGAAGTCGCCCCCCTCTCGACCACCATCGATTGATCTGATTCTTACCACGGAGGCGCGGAGATTCTGATTCTTCCCCGTTGACGAACCGGGGGCCGATGACGGCATACGGAGCGATCGGATGGCTGATCTGCTCGTCCCGAGGTCTCTCTGTGTCTCCGTATCTCAGTGGTGCATCACATACTTCATTTCATAAGGAACAAGGCATGCCGATTGGTGACCCAGGAAAAGAACAGTTTCGCCGTGCCGTCACGACGCTCCGCAACCTGCACATCGCCGCGGCTCTCTCGCCGCTTTGCACCATGCGGAGCGAACTGCTCGCCAATGACGAGCTCTCCGACCGCGGCGGGTTCGATGACCCGACCCGCGACCACTTGATCGCCCACCTTGTCAACTGCGATCGCTGGAGGCGCCGCGTCACGCACAACCCGGACAAAGCCGATCTCGGCGACAAGATCGAGAAGGCCATTGATCCGAAAGCGACGATTGACGTCGGCGAGAACCCGTTCGGCGGCGACGACATTCAGAACCAGAGCGGCGGGTTGATCGACCTGCCATACGCGCTTGACGGAAGCGACCCGGACATCCCGATCCAGTCGCAACTCAAACTGAAGAGCACGCATGCGATCGTGCTGCTCGGGGCGATCGACAAGGCAATTGTCGCCTGGACCCGCCTCAACAGTCGTGACCGCACCCGATTCATCACCCGCTTCGACTCGATGCGGGTCTACGGCCACTATCAGGAGATCCTCGGCTACCTCCGCTCGTTTGGTGGAGACGAGAACCGAGTCGACGTCGCCCAGGTCCTCCCCAGCGAAGAACCCCTCGGCCCCGACGACAGCGCAAACCG
>JAHBXU010000417.1 GCA_019636315.1 Planctomycetaceae bacterium
ATGCGGTGCCTGCGCGGCGGCTTCCGGGAGGACGGCGTGCGCGACCTGGTTGCCGGCCTGACGGCAGAGGTGATGGACCCGTTCCTCGCGTTCCGGGAATGTCTTCGGAGAAGGTGCAGACTTCCTGTTCGGGGGTCGAATCGTACTCTCGACCAACATGGGGCCCTCCTGGGGGTCTCCCGGTTCCAAACGCTGGGAACTCAGCGAACACACAAGGAGGGGACCTTTCTGTGCTTCCGCACCGCCACGAATTGGCGACCACACCGTTTCGCCATGCCTACTGGTCGTAGAATTTGCAATGCCGCGGTCCTCTTCTACAATGGAACGCCATCTGCTCGTGGTTGAGGCGGGCCATTGCGAGCCGCCGGATCGTTCAACCGGGATGGGCAAAGTCCTTGTGACGTGGGGAGGTGCTCAGTGCTGCTCGCTCAAGGGGGTCCGTCACCCGTACAGTTGGTGACCTGGATCGTCATCGGCATTCTTGTCCTGGTTGGCATGACGTTCGCCGTCATGTTTGCCGCGTATTTTAAGCTCTGGTTGCGCGGCTTTGTGACCGGAGCACGGATCAGTCCGCCGGCGCTGGTCTTTATGAAGCTGCGCAAGGTGAATCCGCATGTGATCGTGGATACGAAGATCTGGAGCGTGCAGGCGGGACTTCCCTCCGTCCAGACCTCTGCGCTGGAGGCCCACTATCTTGCCGGCGGCAACGTGCAGCGAGTCGTCCGGGCCCTGATTGCGGCCCATCGGGCGAACATCGAACTGGATTGGGATACGGCGGCAGCCATCGATCTGGCGGGCCGCAACATCATCGAGGCGGTTCAAACCAGCGTCGATCCAAAAGTCATCGATTGCCCGGACGTCCGTCGTCATGGACGCTCGACCCTCGACGGCGTCGCCCGAGACGGAATTCAGCTCAAGGCCAGAGCACGCGTGACAGTGAGGACCAATTTGAGTCAGCTTGTCGGCGGGGCGACCGAAGATACCATCATCGCCCGCGTCGGTGAGGGGATTGTGTCGGCAATTGGTTCGAGCGTGTCGCACAAATCGGTCCTCGCGAACCCCATGCTGATCGCTCAGGCCGTCATGGCCAAGGGACTGGATTCGCAGACAGCCTATGAAATCGTCTCCATCGATATTGCCGACATTGACGTTGGCGACAACGTCGGTGCGAGGCTGCAGGCGGATCAGGCGGAAGCGGATGTGCGTGTGGCCCGTGCGCGGGCCGAGCAGCGGCGGGCGGAAGCCGTCGCTCGGGAACAACAAATGCAGGCGTTAACCCAGGAGAACCGTGCGAAGGTCGTGCTCGCCGAGGCCGAGATCCCCAAGGCCATGGCGGACGCGTATCGGCAAGGCAGCTTGCGGGCCATGAATGGACATGCGGAATAGCCAGCGAGAACGCCAAAGCACCTCCGGATCGCTCTCGGCGGCCGCACCTGCTGTTCTCGTGGTTGGCGAGAGACGTCCGAGGACACGGATCGAGTCGTTCTGACCTGTGGCAACGATCGACCGAATGGGAAGGTTGCAGGAAGCGAGCCACGATCGGCAAAGATTGCCGCACGTTCGATTCGATGAACGAAGGACGGACGGATTCACGCGCCGGCAATGACCGAGTGGACGTTTGTTACAGACCGGGCCAGGACTACGTGCGGACCATGATCGGTCCGCGACAATTGAGAAACCAGAACGGGTTGAGTACGATTCGAGCATGCTGAGGGACCGCAGCCGAGTGTCACGACAACTCGACTTTTGTCATCCCGAAGATGTGTTGCCATGCAGAAGAACCTGAAAATCGAACTGGACTCTCAACAGCGGGATTACCTCCTTGCGGGCTTGCGGTTCGTCCGCAGCTCCATCGCCCTGGATATTCAGGACTGGTCGGAAGAAGTCGAGGATCGGCGGCAACGTCAGTACGGTGATCTGGACAGTCTTGAAGCCATGTTGGGTGGCGTCCCGGCAGGCGACCGGGCGGCACGCGTCTGAGTTCGCCCTTCGCCCGACACGCGGCACCACCGGCCGATGCGATACCAGAACGTCTGCATCGAAGCCGTCTGTTGCCAGTTGCCGCCGCACGTGGTGACGTCGGCCGAAATTGAGGAACAACTCGCCCCGGTTTACGAGCGGCTTCGCTTGCCGCCTGGCCGGCTGGAATTGATGACCGGCATCCGCGAGCGGCGGTTCTTTGCTCCCGGGACCACGGTCGGAGAGGTCAGCGGGCAGACGGTTCGGCAGGCTCTGGAGGCGGCCGGCATCGATCGGCGTCATTTCGGTGCACTCGTCCATGGATCGGTCTGCCGCGACCAGATGGAGCCGGCAACTGCGTGCTCGGTCCATCATGCCGCCGGCTTGCCGCCTCACGCGGTCGTGCTGGACGTGAGCAACGCCTGCCTCGGTCTGCTCAACGGACTGCTGCTCGTCGCCGATATGATTGAACTGGGGCACATCCGAGCCGGAGTCGTCGTCGGCACGGAAATCGGCCGTCCCCTGGTCGAGGGAACGATCGAATCGCTGCTCAACGACCCCCACTTGACGCGGCAGAGCGTGAAGCCGGCGTTCGCATCACTCACCATCGGATCGGGATCGGCCGCGATCGTCCTGTGTCACCGCAGACTAAGCCGCAAAGAGAACCGCCTGCGAGGCGGAGCGTATCGCGCGGATACGGCCCAGCATGCCTTGTGTGCCGGCGGAACTGCGGCTGAAACGCATGGCGACGACCGGCCGCGGATGCAAACGGATTCCGAAGGATTGCTGCATGCGGGAATCGCAATCGCCCGCGAGACCTGGCCGCAATTCCTGGAGGCGGTCCAGTGGACCGGGGAGGACGTGCAGAAAACGTTCACCCACCAGGTGGGCCGTGCTCATCGCCGAATGCTCATGGAAGCACTGTCGCTCGACCCGTCCATCGACTTCCCCACCGTGGAATTCCTGGGCAACACCGGCGCCGTCGCACTGCCGACCGCCGCGGCCCTGGGAATCGAACGTGGTCACCTCGCCCAGGGCGACCGCGTGGCCTGGCTGGGAATCGGCAGCGGCCTGAATTGCCTGATGCTGGGCATCGACTGGAACGAATGACGCGCAACAAAAACGGGTCGGGGCCACTTGTGTTAAACCCCGACCCGCTAATTCCGCGTGCGGTCAATTCGTACTGATGTCGGCCGCATTCACCCGCTGTTGGAACCGCTCTTCCAGATCGGCCCGCTCCGCGGGGTTATTGTCCCACACATTGCGTAACGGGAAGTTCTGCGGCACCGCCTCGTCATACAAACGGAGGACGTGCTGCCACATCAACTGCGATTTCAGAACGTCTTCGATCGTCTCCGAGTGCAACAGCAGATCGGGATACTTGGCGAGGACGGGTTCCATCTCCTTGAGACCTTCTTCGAGGAGCGTCCGAGCCGCCTTCAGGTCGACGGCGAAGAACCGCTCTTTTCCCTGGTAGAGCTTCCTTCGGGCGTCGACCGTCGCGCGCAGTGATTCGACCTCGCTTCGATCCCGCCAGTACGGGTAGTTGGTCATTTTCTGGTAGCGGTCCAGCCAATGACGCTTGTCGTCGAGCGTCGTATTGGGATCGTTGGCGACCAGTCGCTCGAGATCCTCTTCGGTCGCGCCGAGCATGACCTCCCCGCCCGGAGTCGTAAAACTCTCCCGGCCGTAGGTTCCGGTCCACCAGTTGTGCCCTTCGCGCCACGCTTCGAGGGACACTTCGTCAAACGTTCCTTCCGACTGGAGAGCGGTCGCATAATCCATCTGCGAGCGGCCCGGGTAGGCACGAAACAGCGAACGGGCCATGATGTGCTGCTCAACGCCCGGCAACTCTTCCTTCTGATTGGCTGTTTCGTAGTACCCCTTGGCGACGAGATAATTGTCCTCGCCGTCGGGATTGATGTCTTCATCCGGCCGCCCGTTCCAGCGGGGATCGGGATCGGACTTGTTGAAGAACTGACGGAACTGCACGTGCTCGTCCGACCGGCCGATCTTCTTACCGAAGAACTCGCCCGTCTGGTGATACAGCTCCGCGGCATCTTCGTTCTGCTTGGTGCCGCGAATCATGAACTTGGCGCCCTTCTTGACCCAGAAGTAGCGATCCGCCACGGCATCACATTCTGAAGAGACGTTGAACGCGAGGTTCCAGCCCTGATACTTCCAGACCTGCAGGAACCGGGGCTGGAGCTTGATAATCGACTCGACAGTCTGCTCCAGCTCGGACCAGTTCTTGGTGTCCTTCTGCTGATCGGCCTGCATCCACAGCATGCTGGCGGCGATGCCGCGCATCCCGAGGAGGACCAGGTTCATGGTCGCGCTCGCGGGATCGACGTCGCCGAGGGTGGTCTCGCCAAGCTTGTAGTCGTGACGCAGTCGGGCGATGGTGCCGCCTGATTCGGCCGGTGCGGTCGGCGACGACCGCTCGGTGGCCGGCATGCCCAGCACGGCGATGGGAATCAGCAGCACCAGAATGCCGCCCATGTAAACCAGTTTTCGGTTGCGCGAGTTCAGTCGGTTCATTTAGCTTCCAACTCCCGCCATTGGAGACAGAAATACCCGAGAATAAGACAGGGGAGAAGAAATCCAATCGTCGTGGCAATGGCCGGCAGCATGGCGTAGTTCCAGGGGACGTCGAAACCGTTCGCCACGAACGGCGCCATGTCGAAGTGTGTAAAGTCCGGAATCACCTGATGCAGCAGGAGGAGCCCTTCCAGAATCCGGGCGTCCACC
>JAHBXU010000418.1 GCA_019636315.1 Planctomycetaceae bacterium
TCCGACCGCAGACTTTCAGTACCGCATGTGGCAGGCATAAGGGTCGGCAAGCTCATGGAATCCCTCGGCAGTCGCCCGACGCATTCGGGAGGACCCGCCTCGCAGACCCTCCCGGACGATTCGCGGGCTTTAACACACATGTCAGAGACTCGAGGCCGATTATGATCCCGACCGAATCGACGATGCCCGAGCTGCGCAAAGATCCCATCATGGGGCGATGGGTGATCATCGCGCCGGATCGGCTGACGAGACCGCAGAACGTCCGCGACGATCTTGCCGCTCCCGACCCGCCGGCCTTTGACCCGTTTCTCGAAGGACATGAGGAAGCCACAACCCCGGAGATCCTCGCCTATCGCGAACCGCACACACAGCCCAATGGTCCGGGGTGGCGCGTCCGTGTCGTCCCCAACAAGTTTCCCGCCCTGCGCGTCGAGGGACAGCTGACGAACCGGGGCGACGGCATGTACGACGTCATGAGCGGCATCGGAGCTCACGAGGTGATCATCGAATGCCCACACCACGAAACGAACATGTCGCGGCTGTCAGTCGACAACATCCGCGAGGTGCTCTGGGCCTATCGGGACCGACTGATTGATCTCAAAAAGGACCGCCGCCTGGTGCATGGTCTAATCTTCAAGAACAAAGGCGCGCTCGCGGGTGCGTCGCTCGACCATAGTCACTCGCAACTCATCGTCAATCCCATTATCCCCATCACCATCCAGGAAGAGATGGATGGTGCAGAAGCGTATTTCCGCTATCGAGGGCGCTCCATCTTTGCTGACATGGTCCAGCAGGAACTGGCGACCGGCAAACGGGTGGTGATCGACTCCGGCAACTTCCTGGTGTTCTGCCCCTTCGCCAGTCGCTTTCCCTTTGAAACCTGGATTGTGCCCAAGAACCACACCAGTCATTTCGAGAATATCTCCCGGCAGGGCGTGGACGAAATGGGCGTCGTCCTCAAGCGGACCTTGCAGAAGCTCGAACTGGCGCTCGACGATCCGCCGTACAACTACGTCATCCATACGGCGCCGTTCGATGTGCAGGAGGTCCGGCATTACTGCTGGCATCTGGAGATCTTCCCGCGCCTGACACGGGTCGCAGGTTTTGAGTGGGGGAGCGGGTTCTACATCAATCCCGTGACGCCGGAACATGCGGCCGCGTTTCTCCGCGACACTGACGTCGAGTGAGCTTGCGGGGCGGTGAGACTCCCTGAAGGCACGTCGCAATCGGCTCGGATGATCGTGCGAAACAAGAGGGCTCAAACAACGTCCCGCACGGCGCGGGAGAGACGGTGCATGCCATCGTCGATGCCGGCCGGACTCTGGACACCGAAGCTGAGCCGCATCTGATGCCGTGGCCGCTCTGTCGGCGAATGACCGTAACAAAGCTCGCCCGGCACGTACATGACGCGGTGCGCCTGCGTGGCGCGACGAAACAGTTCGCTCTGGAAGCCCGTTTCGATGCGCGACGGCAGACTCATCCAGACGTACAACCCTCCGTGCGGATGCACCCAGGAGACGCCGGAAATATCGGAAAAATACCGGTTGGCGGCCGACAGCATGGCGTCCCGTTTGATTCGATAAGCCGCACAGACCTGCTCGACGTGCGCGGCATACATCTCACTCTCCAGCACGGTGGCCAACAGGTGTTGATTGAAGTTCGCCGATCCAAAATCTTCGTTCCCCTTGCGGTCGCAGAGAGGACCGACCAGATCGCGAGGCACCACGCCATAGCCGACCCGCAACCCGGGGGAGAAGCTCTTCGAGAATGTCTGCGTGTAGATCACCGTGTCTCGCGACGCGTCGCAGCCCCAGACGCTCGGGAGTACGGGGCCGTCATAGTGGAGTTCGCGATACGCGGCGTCCTCCAGAATCAGGATCCGATGACGCTTCGACCAGCGCTGGGCGATCTCGACGATTGAGGCCCGCCGCTCCTCCGCAAGGCACACGCCGCTGGGATTCTCGTAGTAGCTGACGAGGTAGATCAGCTTCACGCGGTCCAATCGACCGGCCGCAGCGAGCGCCTCCAGAGCCGCTTCCAGGGCGTCGGGACGCATGCCGCCGTCATCGGTGTCGACGGTGACCGCCTCGGCGCCAACACCGTTCAGATTGCCGAGGAAGACGAAGTAGGTCGGCCCGGCGACCAGGCAGATGTCGCCCGGATCGAGCAGCACCTCGCAGACGAGGGACAACATCTGCTGCGAACCGGTCGTGAGAATCAACTGGCCGGCGTCGATTCCCAGTTGCTCCACAGTCGTCCCTTCGAGCCGCGCGAGGTGCGCCAGCAACAAGCGCCGCAATCGCTCGGACCCGGCGGTCGTTCCGTACTGCAGCGCCTGCCGGGCGGCGGCATCGTCTCCCAGCATCTGGGAGATCGCGGCCTGGGTTTCAGGGACCGGCAGGGTCGCAAAGTCGACCAGTCCAGCCGCCAGCGAGACGACGCCCGTGTTCTCGACCGCCTGCTGCATCAGAAAACTGATCGCCTGCTCCCGCGCGAAATGCCACCGCTGGGAGAATTTGATCGGCGAAGTGACAGCAGTCATGAAAGTTTCAGCTCGCGGCGGGCGAAGTGCAGAGCGTCAATAAACGTATCGACGTCTTCCCGGGTATTGTACAGGCCGAAACTCGCGCGGACGGTGGCCGGGACGCCGAGCCGCGTGTGCAGCGGCATCGTGCAGTGGTGACCATGCCGGACGAACACGCCCTTGAGGTCGAGCAACTGAGCAATATCTTGAGCAGCGGCTCCGTCCATTGTGAAACTGACAATCGCGCCGCGATGCGATGTGTCCGGCCCATAGATCCGCAGGCCGGGAATTTTGTGCATCTGGTCCCAG
Organism: Planctomycetaceae bacterium; assembly: GCA_019636315.1. Taxonomy (GTDB): domain Bacteria; phylum Planctomycetota; class Planctomycetia; order Planctomycetales; family Planctomycetaceae; genus JAHBXU01. The sequence continues at coordinate 2,834 of JAHBXU010000418.1, forward strand.
GCATGCCGCAGCAACGATTGTTCATGTTCGTGCACCGGGCAGAAGCCGAGATCGGTGACGAACTCAACCGCCGTTCCGAGGGCGATGGCTTGAGCGATCGGCAGCGTCCCGGCCTCAAACTTGGCCGGTAGGGGTGCGACGGCGAATCCGTCCGTCTGCACACGCTCAATCATGTGCCCACCGCAGAGGAAGGGGTCCATTGCATCCAGCAGTTCGCGGCGGCCGTAAAGCACGCCCACACCACTTGGACCGTACAGCTTGTGACCCGAGAACGCGAGGAAGTCGATGCCGTCCTGAACAACATGGGTGGGCATGTGGGGAACGCTTTGGGCCCCGTCGACAAGCACCAGCGCGCCGGCTGCCTTCGCCTTGGCAATGAGTTCCGTCAGCGGGGGCGCGGTCCCGAGCACATTCGACATCCCGGTGACGGCGACGATTCGCGACCGGCTTGTCAGCGCCTTGCCGAATGCTTCCAGGTCGATGCGGCCATCGTCAGTCAGCGGCACATAAGTGAGCACGGCGCCGGTCTGCTGCGCGATCCATTGCCAGGGGACGATGTTTGCGTGGTGCTCCATCTCGTTGAGCACGATCTCATCACCCGGCTTGAGGAACCTGCGGCCCCATGCGTTCGCCACGAGGTTGATCCCGGCGGTGGTGCCCGGTGTAAAGATGATCTCGTCGGTGCTCTCGGCGCCGATGAAGCGGCGAATCCGCTCGCGGGATTCTTCGAGTTCGCGACTGATCCGGTCGCCGTACCGATAGACGCCGCGGTAGGCATTGGCGTAGTACTGCTCGTAGACCTCCCGCTCCTTGTCGATGACGCATTGCGGCTTCTGGGCGGACGAGGCCGTGTCGAGATACGTCACAGGCACACCGCGCTCGAGCACCTGGTGCAGCGCCGGAAACTGTGCGCGCACCGCGGAGACGTCAAACGTTGCGGCGCGCTCGGCCACTGGCAGCGACGGACGAACCGCGCGCGTTTCGGACGTCCGAGGAGAACTCGACGACGACGTGTGCGAGCCGTTGACCGCGTCGAAGGGATCCGGAGACGGATGTTTCCCGTCCGTGGGAGCATGCACCCGCGCGATGGCCCGCACCCGTTCCACCATCGAGTACAAACCGTTCCGCCGCTGGGGAACCAGATGCGCCTCAAGCCCCAGGCGTTTGAACGCCGCCGTGAAGTCGGTCTTCAGAATTTCCTCGGGCGTCTTTCCATTGACCAGTGTCAGCAACACGACGATCAACCCGTCCACGATGTGGGCATCGCTCTTGGCGCGGATCTCAATCGTGGTGCCCGCGGGATCTTCGTGGACTTGAGGAACGAACCAGACCTGCGACTGGCAGCCGGGAACGCGATTCGCCTCGCTCTTCTCCTCGAGAGCCAGATCGGGAAGTTCTCCGCCGAGCTCGATGAGATAGCGGCATTGATCGTCCCACTGGCCGAGAAACTCAAACTCGTCCGCCAGTTCGTCGATCGTCAGATCCTGCAAACCCGGCACGTGAAGACTCCCTGACAGATGGAACAACTCAACTGGACACAACGTGGCGACGATCAGTTCGTTCTTGCGCCGACGACCGCAATTCCCTCGTCGAAGGAACGCTCCTCCCGAGGATCGGGTACGGCGGGGACGTGATGCTGACCAATCGGCGCCGTTCGCAAAGTGCGTGCCGGCCGGCGCGGCTCATTTCGATGACCGGTCGTTTCAGCCGCGAGATTCAGCGACCGTTTCCTGGCTGGCGGGAAACATCGTCGAATCGGCGATTCGCCGACGAGAGGCCCGCATCCCTCTTCGTCATTCTAGGCATTTCGGGGGGATATTCCAACAACCGGATGCACCCGCTCCCGGATCAATCCGGTTTCGGCTGCCAC
>JAHBXU010000419.1 GCA_019636315.1 Planctomycetaceae bacterium
GCGTAGCGGGAGGACGTCTTGACAGCAGGAATCAGGCAGGTTCCGCCGTTGAATCCGCGATTTTTGGAGATTTTCTTCGTTCCAATTGACCAGCCGCAGACCGTGGATATAGTTCGCGCCCTCTCTCAAGAAATCGATTGACCGGACGGAGACGCCGCGCAGTGCGGTGGCTGCGAATGGTCGCATGTCGGCTCTGGTCGTTGCTTCGGCGATTGATCGTCGGTGCAACAATGTCTTCCTTAGATCCCCTTCGTCGCTGCGTTGCGCTCACCTGTTGAGCGTGAGCGGCTGTGACCATTCCCCTTTAAGTGCGGAGCAACGGCGGCGTACAGAGCCCGTCACAGGCACGCTTGCTCTGCCGGATGGATGTGCGTTCGATCATCGATCGGGCGAACGTCCCACGGGAAACGACAATAAGCCGGTGTCGTTGCCTTGAACCCCAGGATTCCGGCGACTCGATCCGACGAGAAAGGAAAACCGATGATGAGACTTCCCCACTGGCAGGGCGCCGCCGTCGTGCTGGCCTGCTGGGGCCTGCTTCTTCCGCAGCAGACCGTCCAAGCTGACGGAACCTCCGCGAAGAGCCAGGCTCCGCAGCTCCAAGCGGCCGATGTCGCCCTGTCCGACACTGGAGCCCTGCGCGGCAGCGTGTTCATGCCCAACGGCAAACACGTGGACGGAGCCACCGTCGCCATTCTGCAAGGTGAGAATGTCGTCGCCCGCACCACCACGGATGCGCAAGGCGCCTTCGAAATCCAGCAGATGAAGCCCGGTTCCTATCAGGTGGTCGTCGCCAAACATGGCGCTCCGGTCCGTGCCTGGTCGGCTGATGCAGCGCCTCCGTCTGCACATCAACGTGCCGTGCTGGTCGTGGGCAAGCCGGTTGCTCGCGCCCAGGGCGATGCGTTCGGCGGGTTCGATGTGATCACGCTCATCACACTGGGCACGGCGATCACCGCAGCAACCTTCGCCATCATCAACCATGGCCAGATCGACGACCTCGAAGAAAAGATCGACCGGTTGATCAGCCCCTGAGTTGCTCCTTCCCATTCCCCTGAAACGCCCTGCTGACCCCCTCCTTCCGGTCTGCAGGGCGTTTTCTTGTGGGACCTGTCCACTCTGTCCGCTTGATTCGTTGAGCTTCGGAATGGCGACCACCCGAATTGATTGCCAGCAGTCGCCGCTTGCACCATATCGAACCATGGTCCGGTCGATCGCATCGACGGAAGTCTCCGCCCACAGTCACCCAAACCACCAGTGAGAGACTGCCGGGAACGGGCCCTCTCTGACGCACATCGGGCAACGGGGTCAGTCGACTAGCGGGCGGCCTGGGCGTCGGACGCAGCAGGCGCCGCTGGCGGGTCGAACGTCGTGATCAGCTTGCCGTCTTTTCCGTTCCAAACGCGGAGGGCGCCGTCTTCGCCGCCGGCGATGACGAGCGACTCATCGCGCGATGCAACAATCGCGTGAACGAAATCCGTCGAGCCGTCACAGCGGCGATAGTTCTTGCCGTTGGACGCCGTATGCAGCAGCACGGCCTTGTCGCCACCGGCCGACGCGATATTTTCCGTGATGCCGATAAACGTCAGACCAAGAACGGGTTTCTGGTGACTGTTGATCGTCCGTGCCTGTTCTCCCGTCGCTGTATTCCACACTTTGATGGCATTGTCAGCCCCGCCAGTCGCCAGGCGGCTGCCGTCTGCCAACCAGGCCACGCTGTGCACATGGCCGGTATGCCCCTCGAACGTGTTCTTCAGCGCTCCGGTGCCTGCGTCGAAGATCTTGGCGAACTTATCCGCCGCACAACTCGCCAACTGAAGGCCGTCGCGCGAAAACGCGACGGCAAACACCGTATCGCTGTGCGCTTCGGGGATCTCCCGTTCCAGCGTCTGCTCGGCGACGTTCCACAGCATCAACTGACCACTGCGTGATGCCTCGCCGCTGCCCGTGGCGAGCCGCGCGCTATCCGGACTGAAGTCGATCGCCAGCACACGGCCCAGCAGAACCGAAGACGTCAGATCGGCGCCCGACTCATCCGTCGGTCCAAGTTGCCCGGCAAGCTGCCAGTGCGGCTCCGGCTGAAGCACAAGCAGCCGTCCGGATTCCGTACATGCGAGGAATCGACCGTCGGCGGACGTCGACCAGCCGGTGAACGGTCCGTCCGTCGAAATGGTCGCCAAGGGGCGCTGCGTGCCGACGTGCCAGAGCGTGACCAGTCCTTGTCCATCCGCCGTCGCCAGGGCACTCCCGTCCAGAGTCCATTCGATCCAACGGATCACGGGAGCCGCTTCCTGAGCGGCGGTCTCGGCAGAGGCAACCGCTTCATTTGCTAGCGTTTCTCCAGCGACTTCGGCGTCGCGCTGTTGCTTGCGGGATTCGAGTTCCGCCTTGGCGGCGGCCAGACTTTTCTCGGACAACTCGACGCCGCGCTGGGCGGACGCAAGTCCCTCGTCCGCTTTCTTGGCGGCATCTTGCGCGGCTTGGGTTGCCTTCTCCGCTTCCGCCTGCGCATTCTTCAGCGCCTCATCGTCCGGTTTGGCAGCGGCTGCATCTGTTGCCGCCTGTTGCTTTTGTTGAGCTTCGGCCAGCTTGGGTTTTGCCTCCTCGACGGCTTTCTGTGCTGCGGCCAATTGTTCGTTGGCTTTTTTGAGCGACTCGTCCCGGCTCGTGATGTCCTTTTCGGTTTCTCCCACAGCCGCTTCAGCCAGCGACTTTCGCGCCTGAGCAACCGACAGCTCGTCCTTTGCGTCTGAAACGCGTCGAGCACGCCGCGGATCGCCGCTCAGTTCCGCCACCTTGGCGCCGGCCCCATCCCAGATGTGGACGACACCGTCCCCGCCGAGCACGGCGAGTTGCTTCCCATCCGGAGAATTGGCGGCGTCGACAATCGAAGTCCCTTGATCGATGCTCAGCACCTCAGTGCCACCCGTAACATCCCACAACCGCAGCTTGCCATCCTCACCGCCGGAGGCCAGGCGCGGAGCGTCGGCAGCAATCCACGCCAGCGCTGCGACCGACTGCTCTCCGCCCCGCAGTTCGCTCTGAGGCATGGCCGGTTCGGCCGGAGTGCCTTCTGTCGGAGCGGCGAGTTGTGAATTCGACCAGATGCGGATCGCTCCATCAGCATGCCCGGTGACGACTTGGGTTCCATCGGCGGACGTCAGCAGGACAGTGACGGGCCCTGGTGCTGTCAACACGCCGGTCAGTGTCGCGTCTGAAACACTCCATCGCTGAACAGTCTGGCCAGATGCCGAAAGCAGCACGGCGGAATCGGGGGTGAACGCCAAATCGACAACCGGCGCACCGGTTCCCGCCAGCGTACGGACGTCACCGCCGGCGATGCGTGGTTCGAGTCGAATGCTGCCGTCGGGACGTGCCGTAGCGATCCACTGGCCGTCCGGAGAAACGGCGATATGGGTGACGCCGGCTTCCAGTTCGCGTTCTTCTTCGAGCGGCGCGGTCTTCTTCCACAGCTTGACGACTCGATAGCCGCCGGACGCCAGCCATTGGCCGTCGGGGCTGAAGTCGAGCGTGTGGACAAAATCGCGATGGGCAATATCTCCCAGCACCGGATCGGACAACATGGCAACCGGTCGCTGCCGGACGAGATCATAGATTGCGATGCGGTTCCCGCGCCCTGCGGCGACCAGCGTTTCATCCGGCGACAGCGCGAGACTGTAAATCGGATGCAGGCCCGAGGGCAGCGACTGCCATGCAATTGCCGGGCCCGTGTCCTGCGACGTCTTGGCGCCTTCCTGAATCCACAGTTTGAGAATGCCGACTTCGCGCGGCGTGAGCGGGCCCGCATTCGCCTTGTTCGGAAGCGGCGGCATGAACGATTCCTGTTGCCGCGACGCTTGCAGGTAGACGAGACTTTCGTCCGGCTTGCCGGCGACGACGGCCGGACCGCTGTCGCCCCCGTGGAGCAAGCCCTCAACCGTCTCCAGCGTCAGTTCACCCTCTTTGACCGATTCGCTGTGACAGGCCAGACATTTGGCGCGAAAGATCGGCAGCACGTCCTGACGAAAGTCGACCGGCCGGTCCAGCGAGACCTCTTCAGCGGTGATTGCTCCCGGCTCGTCCGCAGCCGGGACTGACTGGAACGTGACGATGGATAAACATGCGGCGAGCAGCGTGATCATTCTCACGTGAGTCGATTCCTCAATTGATGACGCGCCGGTCGGCTCGTTCAATCACCGGCGAGTCTTCTGCTGTAAACCCGCAACACCTGAAGCAGTGTGGGGTCAGGGACCGTTGGGGGGACTACTCCACAATTTTCAGAGTCACCGGAGCTTCGACGACGGCCTCGCCATCCTGTTCGGCAATGGCGCGCACCACCAGATGCGGGATCTCTCCGATCGCAGCTTCATCACCGACCGTAAATCGGAACACGGCGGATGTCGCGTCCGCTGGAACGGTCAATTCGGTCGCCAGAACATTCTTTCCGCTCTGGGGGGACGATAGCGACACATTGACCGGGCCTGTGAAGTGATTCTGCCGCGTGACATTGACGGCGACCTCGACTGATCCGCCCCGCTTGACTTCTCCGGCAGAGAGCTTGACGTCGAGTTTGACGGGCGCCGGCTTGACGACGATCACGATGGGCGGGACCGGCTGGGTCACGTTGAGATTCTTCGGCTCGGCCGCTTTCGCCGCATCAGCCGTCGCTTTCTCGGCCGCCTGTCGCGACTGTTCGACCGG
>JAHBXU010000042.1 GCA_019636315.1 Planctomycetaceae bacterium
CATCTTGTAAAACCGGGCCGCCCTGGGATGAGCCCTCGGCGGCAGTGCAATCGTCGGCGGACCTGTTAGACTGGTCGCAGCGTCCGCGTTCGTTCCGAATCTGACTAAAGGGTGACTTCGTCTATGAGTGCTGAGATTCGATGTTTCGCGCTATTCATGGCGGCAAGCTGGTGGTGTATCGGTCCGGTTGCGGCACAAGATCGCAGGGAAGCGCGGCCTGAAGCACGGCAGCAGCTGCAAGGGGTTCACGTCGGGACATTTGCCGCGGAGGTGGCCACAAAGTTCACCACGAACGACGGCCTGCCGAGCAACGATGTCCTGTCTCTTGCGTTAACAAGCGACGGCATTGTTTACGCCGGAACGGCTCAAGGGCTCGCCCGGTTCCAAGACGGAAAATGGGAGCGCGTCGGTGACTATAACGGTGCCGTAAAGCTCCTGGCCCCAGACGGCAAAAACGTCATTGCTCTGGCGGAGGGCGCGTTGTTTCGCGTCGGAACGGGACTTCTGGAGCAGGTCGTCGAACTGCCGACTCGTGCTCGCGATGCGAAGACGCTTTACTCACTTCAGGCCGGGAAGCCTTTGCTGCTCGCGACGAGCAATGGTTTGTTTGCAACCGGTGATATCGGACAGCTCCTGCCTGTGGCCGGACTGAGCGGCATGGAAGTGGATGTTCGAGCCGCGGCCGTGGCAAAGGACGGACGCCGCGCTGTTGCCGGTCGTCACGGACTGTTTGTCGACACGGGCGAAGGTTGGAGCCCGGTCTATCCCACCGACGGCAAGCAAAGCTGGGCCCCTCGCGACGTCCGCGGCGTCGCCTTCGACTCGCAGGATCAATTGTGGGTGGCCAGTCCTCAGGGCGTCGCCGTGCAGACGGATTCCGGCTGGCGGCTGTGGACCGGTTACGACGGTCTTCCCTTCGACGATTTCACGACCGTGACGCCGGGGGAAGAGGGAATCGTCTGGTTTGGGACCACGAAGGGGGCGCTCCGCTTTGACGGCGAAACCTGGGAGTACCGTCAGGCGCCCCGCTGGTTGCCGGACCATCTCGTCCGCCAGATCGTCGTCGACGACAAAGGGAATACGTGGTTCGCCACACCGCAGGGAGTCGGTCGAATTGAGCGCAAGCCGATGACGCTTGCGGATAAGGCTGCGTTCTATGAGTCCGAGATCGACAAATATCACCGGCGAACGCCTTATGGCTACGTGCTGGGAGTGCGTCTGAATAATCCGAATGACAAGAGCGAATGGACGCAGCACGACAGCGATAATGACGGGCTGTGGACCGCCATGTACGGCGCGGGGGAATGCTTTGCCTACGCGGCAACGAAGGATCCGCTCGCGAAGAAACGTGCGAAGGACGCCTTCGAGGCATTGCGGTTCCTCAGCGAGGTGACGCAGGGGGGCTCGCATCCCGCGCCTCACGGCTTCCCGGCCCGCACAATTCTGCCGACCTCTGGCCCAAATCCCAATGAGAATCCCGGCTACACCGTCGAGGGAGACCGTCAGCGGCAGGAGCGCGACCCGCAATGGAAGATCATCTCTCCGCGCTGGCCAACCAGCGCCGACGGCAAATGGTACTGGAAGACGGACACGAGTTCCGATGAACTCGACGGTCACTATTTCGCCTATGCCGTGTACTATGACCTCGTCGCGGAGACGGAGGAAGAAAAGCAGCGGGTCCGCGACGTCGTCGTGGGGATCACTGACCATCTGCTCGAACACGACTACGCTTTAATCGACCACGACGGGAAGAAAACTCGCTGGGCGCGGTTCAGCCCTGCGGACCTCAACTCCGGCGAAATGATTTCCCAGCGACCGCTCAACACGCTCAGCATCCTGTCATACCTGAAGGTGGCTGAGCACATGACGGGAGACAGGAAGTATACTGACGCATACAACTCTCTCCTGAACGATCATGGATACAAGGCCAGCATCCTGATCTCGAAGACGCAGTCCGGACCCGGCACGGGAAATCAATCCGACGACGAAATGGCCTTCATGTGCTACTATACGGCCCTGTCGTATGAAGACGATCCCGAACTGCGGCAGTTGTATCTCTCGTCGTTCGCCGACTACTGGCGAAATGAGCAACCCGAACTGAATCCGTTGTTCAACTTCATCTTCGCGGCGAAGTTCGATGGATCCGGTCGCTTCCGTCGCGGTGCTTCGCAGGAAACGATTACCGAATCGATCGATACGCTGAAACGTTATCCGATCGATCGTGTTCGATGGGGGTTCGACAATACGCACCGGACAGATATCGTCCGGACCGGTGCATTCGGTCGGAATGAGCGGGGACATCGCCGCAATGGATTCGTAATTCCCATCGACGAGCGCAGCGTCGAACATTGGAATCACGATCCGTGGACGCTCCGGGAAGGGGGCGACGGCCGCACCCTCGCCGACGGTGCGTCATTCCTCCTGCCGTACTACATGGGTCGCTACCACGGGTTCATCATCGAGGATTGAACCGCTGCAACGGAACGTTGGGCGGCGAACCAGCGACAAGCGTTCCGAGCGATGGAGCCTGCATTTCCCAAGCCGACGCTTCAGGCGTCGGCTTGGGATTCCGGGACTTGGACTTCGTGCACGGCATGCACCTGGCCCCAGTTCAAAAGATCTCCGGCATCCACGGCTCGGGCCCGGTGAAGATTCGCGCCGCCTGCCGGAGCGAGGCGTCATCACCGTCGAGGTAGCCGAGAGTCCTGAGCGTGTGGGGCGGCAGGAACCCGGTGAAGAGCGGCGCGAGTCCACGGACGTCCAATGACACGCGACCGTCCCCACCGGCTGCTGTTTCTCCCCGCCCCTCGTGGACGCGCAGCACAAACCGGCCATTGTTGGACGGCAGCAGTTCGTCGCGCACCGACAAATGCAACTCGTCAGAGACGTCTTCGGGGTATCCGCGCCCCGCAAGCGCCGCAGGCACGTTGACAATGCGCGTCATCCACCGCAGCACTTTGACCGGCACATTTTTGCATTCGTGCGTGAGACACAGGAGCGGCTCCACGCCTGGTCCGCACCAGCTGACATAGGGAATCGTCGAGCGATGGTCAGCGATCAGCGTCCATAAGCGTCGCGCGGCTGCGGGCGTGAGCGCCGCCATGTCGCGGATCATCAGGTGCCCCGCTTCGTGCTCATCGACGCAGTGCCGATAAATCAGATGCCCCTCCGGGCGTCCCGGATCGCCAATGACGAACCCTGCCTGATGTCCGTCCGGATGTTCGATCAAACGCTCCCACAGTCCGGTCGTCCGCTGGAGATGGCCGTTTGTCGCCCGCGCGTGCGTTTCCGCAGTGGCAAGGAAAGCCGCAGGAGATTCCAGAGAGACCTGCGTCACCGGCAGTTCCCGATCGCGCATGCCGATCGACGACATGGGCAGTTCGTACCGGCACCGTAAGCCGGCTTGCTCAAAGCCGACCTTGCGGTACAGGTGCTGTGCAGAGGCGAACAGGCTGGCGAGCGGCGTGCCGTCGGCATGCAGTTCTTCCAGCAGCGCCCGCATCTGGAATGCCGCCGCTCCAGTCCCTCGCGATTCCGGAGCGACGCCCACCGCTGCCACGGCCGCACATGGGATGGCGCGCCCGCCGAACCATTGCCCTGTCCGATACACGCCGAGTCCCGCAACGACCCGACCGTTTTCGTGCAGCAATCGCAGATTTTCCCGTCCGATTCTGCGGCTGAAGACGTCCAAGTATCCCGGCGCGAAGCGAAACGTCCGCCCGACAACATCCATAAACGCCTGATCATCACCCGGTGCGAGCGGTCGATAGTCAAAGGTCACAAGCAGCTCCTTCCATCAATAAAGAGGCCGAGGATCGTCCACCGTCGGCTATTGTTCCCGATTTTCCGCCGCTGGGAAGTCTACCGCATCACGCCCCCGGCAGCGGGAGTGACATCCCAAGCCGACGGCTTGAGGCGTCTTCAGTCAAGCGGAAAGCACGGCCGTCATCCATCGTCCTCCTGTTCATAACCTAAGCTTGTAACGACTGACGACAGATCACGTTGATAGACAGCACATTCTCTCTGGTTGACGATCCGCCCATGTCGCTGGCTCTTGCTGATCCGCCCGTACGATCGACACAACCGGCACCGTCGCACGTCGCCCCCCAGGTCGCCGTGTGCACGAAGTCGATGGACTTCCAGCAACTATCGCCCGCGGAGGTCGATTCCTGGCGGCTCTTTGTGTGCGAAAACGCGGCCTCGACCTTCCAGCTTCACCCGGAATCGCTCCCGCTCGACCGCCGCGTTAAAACGCTGACCGCGTGGATCAGCACGAACTCGACCAGAGAGCTGGCCGGGCTGGCAGCGCTGATCGAAGAGCATTTCGATCTTTCCCACCATTTGTTGCCGGTCGGTCGTCGTCGGTTGTCCGGATTTCGACTCGCCGGCGACCGAATCCTGCATCAGGATGATCCGGGCGTGCTGACGGCACTCGTCGATGCGCTGGCCGATGCGGTGCTCTCGTCGAGAGCGGAGATGGTCGAGATCGAGGATGTCGATGTGTCATCACCGTTATGGGCGGCGCTCCATCGACTGGCCGAACGCGGATTCAAGCGCCCGACGCCCATTCCACCGCAACCGCACCATTGCATACGCATGCCAGCCGATGCCGAAGCCTATTGGGGTCGGTTCTCGTCGAAGGACCGTTCAGAACTCCGCCGACGCCGCAAAAAACTGGGCGAAGCACGCATCGAACGGTATACAGAGGCGGCGCAGATCGACGCGTTTATTTCGCATGCACGCACGGTCTCGCTTCAGTCGTGGCAGCATCGGCAACGGGGAATCAGCGTGTCCGGTGACTTGCAGGAGCGCCGCATGCTGGAGTTCCTGGCGTCAGAGGGCGCGTGGCGGTCGTACGTGCTGCTTCGCGAGGAACGGCCGATCGCTTTTGCGCTCGGTTACCAACGGGGCGGAACGTATCACTACGACCGGGTGGGATATGATAGTGAGTTCGCGCAACTCGCACCGGGAAAGATGCTGCTCGTCGAAATCCTGAACGATCTGTTCGCGGAACGCACGCCGCACACGTTTGACTTTGGTCCGGGCCATCTGGACTACAAGGGATTCTTTTCAAATGAGACCACCTCGACGGCGACGATCTGGTTGATGCCGCCGGGCCTGCGGAGCGAATGGGTTCTGCGTTCGTGGCAGTTGCGACGAGCCGCCGGAAGCGCGCTTCGCCGCGCTTTGGAACAGACCGGCCTCAAGGAATGGGCCCACCGCATTCATCGCCGCGGCTGGCGTGCTTTGTGGGAGGGACGCCAGCCAAAGCAAGAAAGCGTGCCCACCACGTCTCAAGGAGAGCGTGCTTCAACATCGATCACGTCGTGATCCCGCAGGCACATCGTGGACAAAGCCCACTCCACATGGCGCGCATCAGGCCAGCAGTTCCGTCACAACCCGGGCGTCATCGTTCTCCACGAGGCGGATGTCGCGCGGCCCCATGCGGAACTTGAGCTGGCGGTGATCGAGACCGAAAAGATGCAGCACGGTGGCCAGCCAATCGTAGTGATGCACGATCCCATCGACGGCATAGTGTGAGAATTCGTCCGTGCTGCCGTGGACGTAGCCTCCCCGGAACCCGCCTCCGGCGACCCACACGCTGAATCCATACGTGTTGTGATCACGTCCGACGGAATCACGTTTAGACAGCCCGTCTCGGAACTGAATCACTGGCAGGCGGCCCATCTCGCCCCCCCAGTGCACCAGCGTGCTGTCGAGCAAACCTCGCTGTTTGAGGTCGTGGACCAGCGCAGCGGCCGGCTGGTCGATTTCGCGGCAGCGCTGCGGCAGCGCGGTGAGAATCGATCCGTGGTGATCCCACGTCTGTCCCTGGCAGAAGATCTGCACGAACCTCACACCGCGCTCGACGAGCCGGCGGGCAATGAGACATCGCGTGCCGTAGTCGCGGGTCGCCTCCTGGTCGATGCCGTACATCCGCTGCGTGGCAGGTGTCTCCCCGGAGATATCGAACGCATCCTTGGCAGCCAGCTGCATTCGTGCGGCCAGCCCATAGCTCGCCATGCGGGCTTCCAGTCCCGACTCACCAGGATGCCGCTCGAGATGCTGTTCGTTGATGCGTCTCAGGAGATCCAGCTGCGCCGCCTGGGCGGACCCCTGCAGGTGGCGTGGCGGATCGAGGTTGAAGATGCGGGGATTCGTCGGCCGCACGAGCGTCCCCTGATAGATCGCAGGAAGCCTGCCGCTGTTCCAGTTTTCGCCCCCCAACAGCGGAAGGCCGCGCGGATCGGTCAGAGCGACGTAGGCCGGCAGCTCCTGAGTTTCGCTGCCGAGGGCCGAGAGCAGCCAGCTTCCCAGCACGGGTCGGCCGCGTGTAATTTCGCCCGTGGTGAGCGCCATATTCGACGGCACATGATTGTTGACCGCCGTCTGCATCGAGCGAATGAGAGTGATGTCGTCGGCGATCTCTCCCAGATGCGGCACGAGTTCGGAAAGTTCCATGCCGCACTCGCCATGTGGCCGAAACTTCCACGCCGGAGCCATGATTTCGAGACTGGCCTGTGCTGCGTTATCGAACTTGAGGTCGCCGGGAAAGTTCTCTCCGTTCCGCTTGATCAGCTCTGGCTTGGGATCGAACAGATCAATCTGGCTTGGACCGCCCAGCATGAACATCGAGATCATGGCCCGCGCCGTGGGCGGGTGATGCGGCTGTTTGGGCAGCAGGTCATACGTGGGCGGTTCGAGCGGCGGCTTGACCGGTGCGGAGGACGATTCGGCCGCAAGCAGGCCGTCCTGTTTCAACAGCCACGTCGCCGCGACGGAACTCAGTCCGAACGCGGACGTGTGCAAGAGATGCCGCCGGGAGCAGAGTGAGTCAGTCATCGTGATCTCGGTCGCGGAGTTCTTGGTGGGTCGATCGGCGGCTGCCTTTCAATTCGGCCGCAGATTAATCAACGTACAGGAAGCGATTGGAGGCGAGCAGGGCCTGACACAGTGCGGCCAGCGCCCGAGTTTGCAGGGCGTCAGGCGACTTCTGAATTGCCGTCTGCCAGTCGGGATCGGGATCAGCACGAAAGATCTCGGCTTGACTCGACAGGAACTCAGCACAGGCGGCGGCTTCGTCGTCGGTCGGGACTTGAGCGAACAACCGCTGGTACAACCGGTGAATGGCCATGACGGGGTCATCCTCCGGCGACTGTCGCAGTCGCGCCGCCAGGGCTTCCGACTGTTCGACAATCAGCGAGTCGTTCAAGAACCAGAGCGCCTGAGTCGCCACCGTCGAATCGCTGCGTTGTTCGCAATTGGGATTCATCTCCGGCTGGTCGAACGTCGCGAGCATGTTGAGGGGCAGCGAGCGCTGGACCTCGATGAACGCACTGCGGCGCGCGGCCGCAGCGCCTTCTCCTTGCACGCCGGCCAGCAAACCGTCGCGCGTCTGCGGCTTGCCGATCACCGCCTTCCCCTCGGCATCCTCCGTGACCGGCGCACTCGGCCCACCGGGCGTATCGTTGAGCGTACCGCTGACGGCGAAAATGGCGTCTCGAATGGCCTCTGCCTCCAGCCGACGAACATTCATCCGTCCCAGGAGCGCGTTGTCAGGATCGACGGCGTCCATCGCAGCCGACCGCTGGGACTGCTGCTGGTAAGTGGTCGAAAGCATGATCAACCGATGCAGCCGCTTAAGATCCCAGCCGGATTGAACGAAGTCGTCCGCCAGCCAGTCCAGCAATTCCGGATGCGACGGACGCTCACCCGCCAGGCCGAAATCCCCCGGCGTCGCCACCAAACCGCGGCCGAAATGATGCATCCACACGCGGTTGACGAACACGCGCGCGGTCAGCGGGTGCCGGCCGTTCGTCAGATACTCGGCAAACGCCAATCGACGGCCTGTTGTGGATTCGGGCCCTTGATCGTCGGGTATGGCGACGCCGCCCGTAACGCGTGAGAGCACCGCCAATTCGCTCGGCGCGACGGGTTCGCCTGGACTTTCAGGATCTCCGCGAAAGAAGACCACGCTCGGCGGCACCACGCCGGGACGTTCGGTCGACGCCATGACCATCTGCAGAGACGGCTTGCTTGATTCGTACTCCGTGATCGCCTCACGTTCCTTCTCGAACGCGCGGTAGGCCGGAGCGTCGTATTCCACCAGTAACCCGATGATGTGCGGAATCGGTTTGACCATCGGATACTGTTTGAGCAAGGCCTGTTGCTCGTCCGTCTGCTCCCTGGCCGGCATCACGACTGCGGCTCGCACCGCTTCACGGAGTTCTTCCGGAACATCGGCGATCTTTTTTTCGAGGATCTCAGCGGCGTGTGCTTCGATGCGGCGACGGAGTTCGTCGTGCCGCGATTTGGCCTCAGCCTCGATGCGTTCGACTTCGCCGCGCACTTCGCTGGTTGTCATGTCGACGAGCCGCGCGGACGGCTGCTGCCAGTCGCTGAGTGGAAACACCGGGTCGAAGATCGCACGAAACGCATAGTAGTCGTCAGCGCCGATTGGCTCGTACTTATGATCGTGGCACTGTGCACAGGCGATTGTCAGCCCCATCACCGTCGAGCTGATGACCTTCAGGGCGTCGGCCGCCGCCATGTTGCGATCCGCGAGCGTGTTGCTGCTTTGTGTGGGGTCCGGCGCCATTCGCAGGAAGCCGGTCGCCGTGAGCAATTCCAACTGCCGCGCGTTGTAAGCGTCGAGCGGTCCTTCGACCATCTCATCGCCGGCCAACTGCTCGCGAAGGAACTCGTCGATCGGCTTGTTGAGATTGAAAGCATTGATGACGTAATCCCGATACCGCCACGCATACGTCCGCCGTGCATCGCCCTCCTGGCCGCCATCACTCTCTGCGAAGCCGGCCGTGTCCAGCCAATGACGCCCCCAGCGGATGCCGTAATGCGGCGACGTCAGCAAACGGTCGATCAGCCGTTCATAGGCGTCAGGTGCGGCATCGTTCGCAAATGCTTCCACCTCCTCAGGCGTCGGCGGCAAGCCGGTGAGATCAAACGCGGCGCGACGAATCAACGTCCGACGATCGGCGGGAGGAGAGAATGAAAAGCCCTCTCCCGCCAGTCGCGCGGCAACGAAGCCGTCGATCGGCGAGACAAGATCAAACCCGGCCGGTCGCGGCACCACCTGGGGTTCGACCGGTTGAAAGGCCCAGTGCGACAGTTCCTCAGGGGTGAACCTCGCATCGGCCACGTTGTCCGGTTCGGGACGCGCTGTTGCGGCTCCCTCGGCAATCCAACGGCGCACAAGTTCCTTCTGTTCGGACGTCAGCTTCTTCGGTCCTTCCGGCATCTCATCGGATTGAATGCGCCGCCACAAGAGACTTGCACCGACGTCGCCCGGAACAATCGCCGATCCCGACTCTCCCCCCGATGCCATCAGTCGCACCAACCTGAGATCCAGACCGCCGCTCACCTCGCCCGCTTCTCCGTGACAGTGAAAGCACATCGCCTTGAGGATCGGACGGATGTGGTGTTCGTACGTCAGAGGTGTGCCGTCTTCGGAGTTGTCGCCCACAGGGCTGGCGGCCGACGCGGCCAGGCTCAATGCACAGCTCAACAGGCCGAACGGGAAGACTCGTATCGCGAACGTGGTCACAGGAAGCTCCGGGAGGCGGAGGGACGTTCGTGGGGCAGGCCGGATACTCGAGGCAGAACAATTCGTCCTGAACATTCTGTACGCCCAGTTTGACGGCATCGCGCGCCCACGTCCAGTTGAGATGTCATCAGCGGTTACATGGGTGTCCGACGTCAGTGCCGTCGGCTCAGGATCGCAGGGCCCCGTCACGTCCCGTGCGATCGCCGGTGCGTTGCATTATGATGAGCGGCGATTCATTCCTCGGTCGCTTCGGACGCAGCCAGTCATCCCCCCATACGGCGGCGATCCGACGTGATGGCAAAGGCAGGCCACTCATGACACATCACTTTCGCGCTCGTCTGAAAGCGGGTGAGCGGCTCATCGGCACAATGGCAACGCTACCGACGCCCGCCGCGGCGGAGATCCTTGCTGGCGTCGGTTTTGACTGGTTGTTCGTGGACGGCGAACACGGACCATTGGGCACAGGCGACGTGCTGGGCATCCTGCAGGCCGTGGGTGACCGGACACCATGCATCGTCCGTGTACCGGGGTCTGAGGAGCCGATGATCAAGCGCACGCTTGATCTGGGCGCAACGGGCATCATCGTTCCCCAGACAAACACAGCCGAGCAGGTTGCCAACGTTGTCCGTTATGCACGCTACGCTCCGCTTGGCGCCCGCGGCGTGGGACTTGGTCGCGCTCACGGGTACGGGCTGCGATTTCAGGAATACATGGACAAGGCCAACGACGAGGTCGCCGTCATCGTGCAGGCCGAGCACGCGGACGCCGTGAAGAACATTGACGCCATCGTGGCCGTGCCCGGGATTGATGCGATCCTGCTCGGTCCGTACGACCTCGCAGCCAGCCTCGGCAAGATGGGCAGCATTGACGATCCGGAAGTCACGTCCGCGATCGATCGCGTCACGG
This sequence comes from Planctomycetaceae bacterium, assembly GCA_019636315.1. Taxonomy (GTDB): domain Bacteria; phylum Planctomycetota; class Planctomycetia; order Planctomycetales; family Planctomycetaceae; genus JAHBXU01. Next base: position 10,469 of record JAHBXU010000042.1, read on the forward strand.
CGGCATGTCAAAAGGTAAACATGCCACTCCGCATCTTCGGCGTAACGGCCGACGCCGTGCGTCCATACCTGGAGCGGGGATACACACTGATTGTGGCGTCCGTCGACACGCTCTTCCTCGGCACCGCGGCCCGGTCGATGCTCAGCCAATTGCGCTGAGGCGTGTTGCGCCGGGCTGCATCGGTTCGGGTAACAACCGTCGTGATCGCGTGTCAGACTCCGCGCTCGGCAAATCCCCATCCGCCGGTCATCCCGGCGGATGGAGTTCACGCCATTCAGGTTTATTTCAGGCCGATGTTGATGTAAGCGTGCACGTGCGGGGCGCCGCGGAAGTGCCATACAAACGACGGCCCTTCGACGCGCCACACGTCCCACTCGCCGTCGTTGCCCAGGTCGCCCGCTTCGTAGAACGCCATGTGCAACTGGTTGAGACCTCCCCCTTCCTTGAGGATCGACGCGACTTCATCGACATCCTCCTGCCGATAGGGCGCCAACAACGTTCGCACGACGGATTCAACCAGTTCCTTCTGATCGGCCGACAGGCTGTTCACCGCAAGACCGGGGAAGCGACCGGCGTCGCCTTGCAGTGGAACGTCGTTCTCCCTGGGGGCTTCCTTGAGCAGCGCGACCTGCCGCTGCGAAGGATCGAGGGCTTGAAAAACCTCGTTCACTTTCTTCGTCTGATAGTGGAACAGGTTCTGGGCGGGATCTTCTTCACCGTGCCCGTAGACAATCGGCCCGCCGAATGCTGCGCCGGGAACGGTGTTGCCATCCGCACGCACCGTGAGATGGCGGCCCGTCAGTTCGAACTGAAACTGGTCGGTGCCCGGCTTGCCGAAGATCGCGCAGGCATACTCCCCCACTCCGCCGCTATCATAATCCATCTGCTTCACGAATCGCTCGTAACCGTCTTCGCTCGTGACTCCTTTGAGGATGTCGTTAATCAGTGCGCGCTGTTCGTCCGTGTAAAAGTCGCTCCCAATCAGCGGCTCGGTCACTTCCCAGTTGGCGTTGATCTTGAATCGCGATGCATGATCGAATGGCAGACAGATCACGGATGCCTGTTGCGGGGTGACCGTTTCGTACAATCGCTGCACGGCGGATTCCGCAGCGCTTGTTTTGGTCGGCGCCGCGACAGCCGATTTTCCAGTCGGCAACAGGGGCGACGAAGCCGCGGCGACGGCAGCCGTGCCGACCACACGCACAAATTCGCGCCGGGAAAGATTCGTCGAGCATTCGGGGCACTGCGTGCTGGTCCGGGTCATGGCAGACTCCTCATCAAGGGCGGGAACGGGTCCGATCAGCGATCGGCTTGAGTGGAAATCATGATACCACATCGGTCACAGACCGTCTGCCGAACGTGTTCGAATCGAACGTTCGCGGTTCGTATCGTCACGATTGGCGCAAGGCGGCGAGCGGCAGGTCGTCGCCGCTCAACGCACGAAATCGGGACGCCACCAGTTCGGCAAACAGATCGCGAGGTTCGATCACGCGACATCCCCGCTCGCGGGCTTCTCCCAGCAATTCGTGCTCTTCGGCGCCGCTGAGATCCAGCACCGTCTGGCCTGCTTTCAGCAACGACGGGTTGAGCTGGCCATGCTGAAAGCCGCATCGCACGTTGGAGTCCGCGACGATCACCACATCCACCAGACAGTCGTAGATGTTATGAAACGGCACGGCCCTGCCGCCGGTGAGATTGGCGAGCTGCAGTGCCGCACGATCGTCGGGACCGCTCACGCTGATGAGTCCCTCCCGTTGTGAGACGGCCACCGCCATGCTGTGCGTTGCACCACCGCTTCCCAGAATGAGCACATTCTTTCCCGCCAACGGACGTTGTCCGGATTTCGATCTGCCGAGCGACGCTTCCAGCAGCTTGGTCGCACTTCGCCAAAGTGTGTTGTATCCATGCCAGCCATCCTTGCGGTGCAGCAGCAGATCGAGAGACTGACACTCAATATCGGTCTTCTCGACATGAGCGGCCATGGGCAACACCTTGCTGCAGGCTTCGTCCAGAACCAGCAAACCGGTGATGTGCAACGTTTGCAACATTCGTTCGAGTTGCTTCAGATCGCCAAGGGCGATCGGCAGGCATCGGACATTCCGGTCGAGCGCACGGAAGCCTGCGTTGAGCGTTCTGATCGTCGATCGTGCCGCCTCCCCAAAACCAGCAACGCCGATGAACTGCGTTTGCCGGTTGATCGCAGCGAAGTCGTACACCTCATTTAAGTCGAAGACGGTCGCCTGTCCGGCGTGAGCTTCCATCCCGTGCTCCAGGGCCGCATAGACCCAGGGAGATCCGTACTTTCTGCCGAGAATGGAAAACGTAATGTCCGGTTGGCCCAGTCCCATACCAACAACCGGAAGGTTTCGCTTCTGCGTGACGGCCGCCATCAGCGGCCAGGCGTCGTCGAGGGTGCGGATGGGCCAGGTGTATTTGACGACGTCGGCGTCGTGCCGCGCGGCTTCGTTGAAAATCCGTTCGATGTCCGTCTCCGGTCCGTCGAGTCGCGTGAAGCTGATGACCCGTTTCGTCTTGCCGAACCGAGGGACTTTGGCCGCGATGTCGAGGTCGAGTTCAATGTAGTCGGGCCCGGCGACAATCGCCTGGCGGAGCAACATC
>JAHBXU010000420.1 GCA_019636315.1 Planctomycetaceae bacterium
CGCCCGACGCCACCAGCAGATCGAGCTTCATGTTATCCACAATGCTCTGTCCGCTTTTCTGCTGCGCGAACGTATCACCGACAGTCCGCTGCTGCTGCACTCCCTTGAGCGTCGTCGCGAACTCCTTGTGCTGAATATACGCCAGCCGAAGCGCCTCGCGCGACACGGCCTGTTCAAAAACCAGCGCCTCCAGCGTTTGTGGAATCGTCGTCGGGCGAATCATTTTGTTCTTCACGCGGTTGCGCAGTTCCCGCTCGTCCATATCGAAGTGCACCCAGCGAAGCACATTGGCCATCCCCGCCTCGGCGCACACATTCGAAATGGAATAACTCATCCCGAGATTGGCGCTCACCGTTCGATTGAACACCGGATCGCCGTTCTGGCCATTGAACACGCTGAACATGTCGGTCGTCGCCCCGCCGATATCCACACCGACCACGTTGATCCCGCGCACTTTTGCAATCTGCTGAAGAATGTCTCCGACGGCCCCCGGCGTGGGCATAATGGGCGCATCCGTCCAGGCGATCAGCTTGTCGTACCCCGGCGCATGAGCCATGACGTGTTCGAGAAACAGGTCGTGAATCCGGTCGCGCGCCGGACCCAGATTCTCACGCTCCAGCACGGGCCGCAAATTGTCCACGACGGCCAGTTCGACCGAATCGTCGAACGTCTCTTTCACATGCCTGGCCGCATCCTTGTTTCCCGCATAGATGACCGGCATGCGGTAACCGGATCCGAATCGTGGTTGCGGCTTCGCGGGGGCGATGAGTTCAGCGATCTGCACAACATGCTCGACAGTCCCCCCATCCGTACCGCCCGACATCAGGATCATGTCGGGCCGCAACTCACGAATTCGTTGAATCTGCTCGTGCGGCTTGCGGCGATCATTGGAGGCAATGACGTCCATGACGATCGCCCCGGCGCCCAGCGCGGCTCGCTTCGCACTCGCCGCCGTCATCTCGCGCACAACTCCCGTCACGAGCATCTGCAGTCCGCCGCCCGCCGACGACGTTGAGATATAGATATCGCACCCCTCCGGCGGCCGGCCATCGCTCGCAGGCCGCGCAGGGCGAATAATCTGTCCCTGATCATCGACCAGCCGCCGCCCGGCCAGTTCGCCGACTTCGCTGGCGGCATTGACGACGCCGACCGTGACGTCAGCGACTGGTTGTTCGACAGTCGTCGGTGCTTCACCGCGGTGCGTCTGCCGATACTGTCCGTCAATCTTTTCGATCAGGATCGCCTTGGTCGTTGTGCTCCCACAGTCCGTCGCGAGAATCACGTTGATCTGATCAGGATTGACAGATTTCATCGGCTTTTTTGAAGCAAAGACACAGAACAGCCGCGGACAGGATCAATCATTGAAGGAGAGTCTCGAACGTCGGCGTCAGAGCAAGCAGAGTTGAGGCTCCATCAACTACGCCCTCTCGTGTGATTCTCGGAGCCTTCCCCCCCTTTACGGAGTGTGGTCGCTCTCACGCCGCGCCTCCTCCGTTTCCCTGCGACTTGGTAACGATTCATCCCGTTCGATGGCATGCAGGCGATCCAGCAGGAAATCAATCGCATGCCGGCTCTCCAGGAACTCGGCGAAGTGACGGTGACCCTCAGAGTCCGTGAGCGCGGAAATCAGCGGTGTAAAGAAGTGGAGTGCCTGAGCGGCGACGAATCCCAGCGGTCGCGACATCTCCAGGTAGATGACGGCCGGCGTCGTCAAGCGGCGGCGGACAATTTCACGACACAACCGGTCGATGACGGCTGATTGCTCCGCTGTTGGCCCCCGAGGCGCGGCTGCATCGACTGCGAACGCATGTTTCAGCCATTTCAATGAAGACATCGCGTCGTCGCTCTCCAGCGATATGCGGTCGGCCTGAATTGCGGGAGTCGCGCACAGAATCCCTCGCCGGGCGAATTGTAGTGCACGGCCACAGGGGATGAAACAAACCACCGTCATGGCAGCGAGAAGAGCCGACGTGCATTGTCCGTCGTCTGCTGCGCGAGGTCGTCTAACGAGATCTCGAGCAGCTCCGCCAGACACCGGGCCGTGTGGACGACATGGGCCGGCTCGTTCCGTTTGCCGCGGAGAGGCACGGGGGCCAGATAGGGCGCATCGGTCTCGATCAGTAGCCGGTCGCGCGGAATAGTGGTTGCCACGGCGCGCAACTCGACGTTGCGCTTATACGTCAGCATCCCGGCGAATGAGATATGGAGCCCCATAGCGATGCAGGCGGCCGCCGTCTCGACGTCCCCGCAGAAGGAATGCATGACGCCGTGCAGCGCCCCCATCGCGGCCGCCCGTCGTAACTGCGCAACGACGTCCGCCTCAGCCTCGCGGCAATGTACCACAAAGGGCTTGTTCACCCGCCGCGACAGTTCGAGGTGACGGTCGAAAAACTCCTGTTGCAGATCGATCGGTGCGTAGTCCCAGTAGCGGTCGAGTCCCGTCTCTCCGATGCCGACCACCCGCGGATGCCGGGCCAGTTCTTCAATCGTCTCCCAGTCGTCCGCCTGGACCTGCGACACATAGTTGGGCTGAATGCCGACGACGGCGAACACGTCGTCATACGCCTCCGCCAACGCGACGGCCGCGCGGCTGGTAGCCACGGTGATGCCAATTGTCAGCACTCGCTCGACGCCGGCCTCTCGCGCTTTTGCGAGAACATCATCTCGATCGACGTCAAACGTCTGCTCATCGAGATGGGCGTGCGTGTCTATCCACATCGGTCCACCACGCCTTGAGTTTGCCATCAGCTTTCACAAGCCGAGCGTCCATGAGGGACCTCGCGGAACATGCTGGCGGCCTCTGTCCGTTTTGCGAATGGCACTCGAGCTCTCCAGACCGTATGGCCCCATCGCCCCCTGCCTGGAGTGGGGGGACACGCGTCAATCAGGCCCCAGACGCCAGGCGGCGGAGTTCGTCCAGACGTCCCCGTTCTCGGACCGCGATCTCCTTCAGGGTGATGCCGGCCTCGGGATCATGCTCCGCCTCGCGGGCCAGATTCTCGGCGTCGCGTACAGTCGCCTCCTGATGACGGACCAGCGCTCCCAGCAGGAAATTCACGGCCACATAATGCAGGCTCGTGTACTCCGTCGGAAACGTGCCGAAGTCGATGATTTCGCCGCGAGCCGTCAGCAGTTGAGCCAGCGCAGCGACATCTTGAGACTGATCGGCCGCAAGCCATTCGATGCGCAGCCGCGTCTCTTCGTGTCCCGTCGCCGACCAGGGCCAGATCTGACTGACGTACTGCAACAGGCTCCGGCCGATCTCAATCAGCAGGTTGTTGATTTGAGCACTGGCGACTGCCTCTGCCATTTGCATCATTCGGGCCTTACAGGGAGTCGGAGAATGGGACCGGCTCGACGGATCGCGGCCCGACGATTCTCATCGACGCAATGATCGTATCAGGGGAACAATACGGAAGCGACGTAGTGAGCCGTCGCCGACAGATTGCTCTGCACCAGCGGAAACATTCCCGTCAAGATAATCGGAAGTGTGATGACGGCGACATACAGCCCCTCCGCTCCACGAATTCTGACCGCCCGCAAACCTTCCGGACGCGGCAGGATGAACATCGCCTTCAAAACGCGCACGTAGTAAAAGAGGCTGAACACAGTGTTCAACCCGCCGATGATCACAAGCGCCCACATCGACCAGTGAAGCGACCCGGCGTTCAGAACGTAGGCGAAAATCATCATCTTTGCGAAGAACCCGCCGAACGGCGGCAGGCCGATCAGGCTGAACATCGCCACCGCCATGCACACGCACAGCGCCGTCATCATTCCGCCCGAATGCGCCAGGCCCTGATAGTCGGCGATCTCCTCGGAGTACGTCTCGTTGCGAATCAGCGCCACGATGGCGAAGGCTGCGAGATTCATAAACAGATACACCGCGAGATAGTACGTGAGCCCCTCGACGCATCGTGTGGCTTCCGCCTGCACGCGCTCGGGCGACCAGCCGCTCGATGCCGGGGCGTTCCAGATCACCATCATGGCGGAAACCGCCATCAGCATGTATCCCGCATGAGCGATCGTCGAGTAGGCCAGCAGACGCTTGACGTTCGTTTGCGCATAGGCCGCCAGATTGCCGAACGTCATCGACGCTGCAGCGATGACGCCCAGCGCGACGCCGAGATACAGGTTCAGCGGCTGCAGCGCAACAAGCTCCGCGCCTCCGGCGAGTGCCAGCAGAAACCGCACCAGCAGCGCGAACGCGGCTGCCTTCGACGCGACCGACAGGTATCCGGCGACTTCCGCCGACGCCCCTTCAAACGCATCCGGACACCAGAAGTGGAACGGAACCAGCGACAGCTTGAAGGCCAGTCCGACCAGAACCATCATTACCGCGAGCAGTGCGGCGACGATGTTTGGATTGGACATGTCGATACTTTGACCGGAAACAAGGAACGCCAGCCGCGGCGCCAACTCGGAAAACTCCGCGCTACCCAGCAGCCCGGTGAGCAGACTGATGCCGTACAGCATCACGCCGGCCGTCCCGGCACCGTAAACCACGTACTTGAATGCCGCCTCGCTGCTCGTGCGGCGCCCCTTGAGGAACCCGACCATCACATAACTGGGGACGCTCATCATCTCGATGCCCAGAAACAGCATCAGCAGATGGTTGGCGCTGGTGGCCACCATCATACCGACCGTGGAACCGATCAGGAGTGTATAGAAGTCGGGACCGTCTTCATTG
>JAHBXU010000421.1 GCA_019636315.1 Planctomycetaceae bacterium
ATTTGTCTGACCAGACGAGATCGCCGGGGCCGACCACAGAATAAACAGGAATCGTGTCTCGCACGCCTGTGCGAACCGCTCTCCCTCGACGATCAATTGATCGAAGGAATTTCCCATGATTAAGACCGCCTCCAGTGGCGAAACGCGCGAAGCACAGATTTCGTGCGCGTGCTGCGATCATTCCATCGCCCTGCGTCATTTGTTTTGCCCGAACTGCCATGCGCCGATGGAAGTCTCGCAGGCGGTCGCCTCGCGCGGCGCCCCGCCGCGCTTCCTCACGCTCCTTGGCCCCAGCGGAGCAGGGAAGACGGTCTTCCTGGGCGTGTTGCTCGACATGCTGAGCAAAGGCAGCCGCCCACTGCGCGGCCTGCCCAACGGTCCCTTCTCACTCGCCGTGCAGCAAGAAACGATTGACGCTCTGCAAAAGCAACGATTTCCCGAGAAGACTCCCTCCGAAGCCGACCAATGGCGCTGGGTGCATTGCGAAGTCTCCTCGACAAAGCGGCCCAAGCGCGTGTTGGACATCGTTACACCCGATCTGGCGGGAGAGGCAATCGCTCTGGAGCTCGAGCATGAAAACTCCCACCCGGTGATTCGATCGGTGATCGGCAAATCGGCCGGACTGCTGGTGCTCTTCGACTCCGGCCGGGCGCGCGACGATGGACGAACAGAAGACCTGTTCGCCATGAAGCTGATCTCGTATCTCGCCAACGTCTACAGAGCGAGCGGGCCGCTGCAGCGCCGCAAATGCTCCGTGCCGTTGTCGATCATCCTCACCAAGTCCGATTCCTGCCCGGAGGCGCTGCGGAATCCGGAAGAGTTCGCGGCGGCGGCCATGCCAGGGCTCGTCCAGGGCTGCCGGCGCCACTTCGCTCACTATCGGTTTTTCGCGTCCGGAATCGTCGGCAGTTATGCGCTCGGTTTGGACGGCTACGGGCGGCGATTGCATATGCCGCTGCATGTCGAACCTCACGGCATCCTCGAACCGCTCGAATGGCTCATGGAGCAATTGTGATCCATGCTGGTCGAACAAGCCCTGTTCACATCTGCTCAAACACAGAACGCCCGCGGCTATCATCTGGTCGCGCGGTCGCCCGGCGTGCCAGATCAACTCGCCAGGACGCTTGCGGTCTGGGGACCAACGCACGATTCTCTGCTAGGCAAAGAGGTCGATTTTCAAAGCTTGAACTATCTTCCCGCGGCAGATGAGTGGGCCGCTGTCAGTCGGACGGTGTACGGGCAGTCGGAATATAGCAGCCGCGGAGGCTTCCGCGTTGAAACCAACCTGATCCTGTTGCGCCGCGAGCAATTGCGAGGCTATGGCTTCAACCCGCTGGCGTTCGCCAGGACCGTGCTGGCCCTGGGACATCTCCGTCTCCGGAAGAACGCGGCCGTTGATCTCGATCGCGTTGAGCTTCCCCAGTCATCGCTGGCGTGTCTCTACGGCGACCAGGAGTCAAACACCGAGCCGAGTCCGCTCGTCAGTGCGATTCTGGAGCGGTTGCGACACGAGCGCGTTGCCGTAATCGGCGATGTGGATGCCGAAAGCATCGTGTCGAGCGTCCTGGCCCGTCTGCCGGAACGATCGCGGGCCAGCCTCTCCTATACAACGGGGCTGAAACCCACATTGCACCGCCGATTTGATCTGCAGTTCCATCCTGCCGCCGACAAGCACGCGAGAAGGGAACTGGAAGCCGCCGGAATTGCGTGTCTCGACGCAAGCGATCCGTCATGACGCCCCGTCCGTTGCCATGATGTCTCACGAGCATCGGCGAGGTCGCGCCGCCCGGTCAGCCGATCACTTCCAGGTCGGCGTCTCTGGCAGGTACTTCTCAAACTCGCTGATGAGCGCCGCTTCGTAGGTTCCCGCATAGGTTCCGGCGAAGAACCGGGGCAGGGCCTCGTCGTTAAAGCGCGCCCAGCTCTCTTCTTCATGGCCGGGGTTGATTGGGTAGTAGAGCGTCCCGGCCGCCTTGGCAGCAGACATGTCGCCCGGCGCGTCGCCGATCATCAACATCTTCTCGGGGGCGTAGCCGTGCCCCTGGGCACGCAGCAGCGATTCCTTCTTGCTGCCGGCTTCCTGCCCGCAAATCGCTTGCACAAATCGATCGATGCCATGCTCCTCCCATTCCTGCTGCAGTGCGCGGTTGGGCGTCGCTGAACAGACAATGAGATCCGCTTTGTCCGAGAGTGTGGCGAGCGCTTCTCGCACGCCGGGAAACGGCGGAATGTTCTTCACCATCGCGGCAATCGCATCGTCGACCGCGCTGGACCAGGCGAATCCCAGCGACAGGTCTGCGTCGCCGGTGCGCTCGGCTTCCGGTCCGATGGTCTTGGTCCCCAACTTGGTTTCGCGAGCGACCCAGTCACGAACCCCCTGCCAGCGGGGGACTTTGACGCCACGCGCAAGGACCTCAGCCCGTTGTTCCAACAGGTCGAGTGCTGCGATATAGGCAGGGAATCGATTGGCGCCCCGTGTCTTGGAGTACAGGTTGGTGAACTCGCACGCCTCGCGGGCATACTTGGAGATCGGCTGCAACCCCATGTGTTTAATGAAGTTGGGAATGAAGCACTCCTTGTGCTTGATTTCCATCGAATCGAACGCGCAGCCGTCCGAATCGATGCCAACGAGGAAGTCGTGTTGCCGGGAGAAATGATCGAGGCCAAGTTGCGACATGGAAGCGTGATCTTCTGAGAATCGCCGAGGATGCAGTGTCCATCGAATCCCACACGAGCCGGATCGGATTCGTTCGATCGCGCGCGGTGGAAATGTTTGCATCGAAGAATAGCCAGTCCTGACCCCTCTGCCAATCACGCAGCCAAGTCGTTCGGTTGATGCCCGTCCGAAATCGACTGCGTCCCTCGCTCAGGCTTCGAGTGACTGTCTTGATCAGAGCCCGGAGCGTGAGCGATGGAGCGGAGTGTGTCGGGCCCCCGAGAGCCGATGCCGATTGCGTCGACCTTGACGCTTCCGGAAGGGCGCTCGGTTGCGGTCTCTGTGACCGTCATAGGAGAAACACGAGGCATCAATGCTGGCTGCCGCTGCGACGTGCAACGGGCGAGCGACGTTTCTGAATGGTCGCAGCCATTGCGTCGATACCATTCAGGTCGCCATCGAGCCGTCTCCGTGATCAAGTCGGGTTGCGGCGATGCCGGCTCCCGGCCGATTCCTGGCACTCCGAATCTCGCCATGCTGGATCTCGACGCTGATCTGTTTCTTCTGAGCCGTCACGATCACTGCGTGTTGCAGGCGTATCTGTCGGCCGAGCAGCGCCTGCTGAGCGAGCGGACGACTCCTCCACAAACGGACGCCGAACAGCTCGAACTTTCCCGTTGGGTGGACCGGATTCGTGAGGTGCCCGACGTGCCCTCCGACCGCCTGGCGCCGATCCATGGGCGGCTCATCGCGCTGGGATACCTTCAATTTCAACTACAGGGTCGCGATGCGGGCGTCGTGTATCGCGTCACTGCGGAAGGCCGCTCGACGCTGGAAACGGCAGCAAAGAAGGCCAGCAACAGCGCATCGCTGCGGCAGTCGGCCTGACGACGCTGCTGCGTGGTTGTCCTGCGCGTCCTGAGGTTTGTGCACTCGCCAGCGCGGAAACGACTCCAGCAGTGGTTCGGTTGCATCGTCAGCAATCACGACTCTCCCCGAGTTCAAGCCCGCGACGTCTCACTGCTCATTGACCTGTCGACCGACGATCCGCCGCAATGGGTCGAACGGGTGTTCGAGTTCTTGGTCGAAGCGACGCAAACGTTCAACGCAACTGCCAGATATGTGCCGCGAGCGACACACATTAACCCGAAGCGTGAGCGAGGAACCTCCGCGAACGTCTCTCGCCGAGGCTTCGGGTTACGGATCAATCACGAGAAGTGCTTTGTCTCGCCAGGATTATCTGGCTCAGGTCGGCCGTGACGACCTGCAACTGATCGCCGCTTCGCAGATCCTTGAGCTGCCAGTCGTCCCGGGCGAACTCGTCCGGTCCGGCGATGAGCGCGAAGCGGAAGCCCTTGCGATCGGCATACTGCAGCTGTTTCTTCAAGGGACGGAACTGCGAATAAACCTCGGTCGCAATGCCGGCCGCGCGGAGCTGGCGAGCAACACGGAAGTAGTCCCCGGCCCGCGATTCATCAAATAATACGACAAGCACGTCGGCCGGCGTGGCCGCGGCCTGCAGGCGCCCCAGTTCCGCCATCGCCGCCAGGAGTCGGTCGAGCCCCAGGCTGGCGCCCACACCGGGAAGCGGTTGCTTCGTAAAGAGCCCGGCCAGGTTGTCGTAGCGACCACCGGAACAGACGCTGCCAATGTCGGGCAGATCGTTGAGGAACGTCTCGTAAATTGTTCCCGTGTAGTAATCGAGCCCGCGGGCGATCGACACATCGAGCGCAACCCGCTCCGCGGCGACGCCTGCAGTCGCAACGCACTCGAACAATTGCCGCAACTTGGCAACGCCGTCCAGGCCGCGCACATTCCCGTCGAGTAGTGACTCGACCCGAGACAGAACGTCGCGGGGATTTCCGGTGATCTCGGCGAATTCGAGCAGCCGCTCCGCACTCGCGCGTTCCGCCCCGACGCCGTCCACGAGCTCTTTGAGAACAGCGTCCCGGCCGATCTTGGGAAGCTTATCCAGCGCGCGGAGCACTCCTGTCGCACGATCGCCGAGGCCCAGCGTCTCCAACAGTCCGTTC
>JAHBXU010000422.1 GCA_019636315.1 Planctomycetaceae bacterium
TGGGCAAGTACGTCCGAAAAATGCTGGGAGATGCGCACGGCGGATGAAGGATGCTGATCGACAAACGCGTTCGTATCTGATGAAGCTCTTTGAAGAGCACGGGTTCCATCCGCGGACCGACCTGGGTCAGAATTTCCTGATCGATCTGAATCTCATCGATTATGTCGTCGACCACGCGGACTTGTCCTCGGACGATGTCGTCCTGGAGATCGGCGCCGGTACGGGCAGTATGACGGCCCAACTGGCGCTGGGAGCCGCGGCGGTCGTGTCGGTCGAGGTCGACGCCAACATGCATGGGCTGGCTCGTGCCGCGATCGCTCCGTTCGAGAACGTCACCTTGTTGCACTGTGACGCACTCAAAAACAAAAACCACTTCTCTCCCACAGTGCTGGAGGCGATTCAGCGTGCTTTGGATGCCGACCCCAAGCGGCGGCTGAAGCTCGTCGCCAATCTTCCTTACAGCATTGCGACGCCGGTGGTGTCCAACCTGGTGGCGACCGATCTGCCGTGGGCGCGGATGATCTTGACCATCCAGTATGAGCTTGGTTTGCGGATGGGGGCGAAGCCGCGCTCGTCGCATTATGGTTCGCTGTCGGTGTGGCTGCAGTCTCAGTGTCACGTCAAGCTGCTGCGGAAGCTGGGACCCACGGTCTTCTGGCCGCGACCGCAGGTGAATTCGGCGATCATGCAGATCACTCCCCACAAGTCAGCCGCAGCGAAGATTGTCGATCGGGAATTCTTCCACGACTACGTCCGCAGGTTGTTCCATCAGCGCCGCAAGCTGCTTCGCAGCGTGCTGGTCGGCATGTATCGCAAACAGGTGAGCAAGCCGGAGATCGATGAGCTGCTCGCTGCCGCTGGATTGGAAGACACGGTGCGGGCCGAAGAGATGTCAGTGCAGGCGCATGTTGCGCTGGCGAATCGCCTGCACGCCGCCATTCATGGCACGGTGAATGTGTAGAATGGATTTCGTGCGGGTTCGTCCCGCCAACGCCGCCGGAGGCAGCACCTCAGGGATGGTGGGACTGACCCGCCGTCTGACTTCAAAACCCAGGAGTTCGCAATGGAGTCCCGTATTCTACGAGAGGGATTGACGTTCGACGATGTGCTGCTCGTCCCCGCTTACAGCGAAGTGCTTCCTTCGGAAGTCGACGTGACAACGCGACTCACGCGAAACATCCCGCTCAATGTGCCCATTTTGTCCAGTCCGATGGACACGGTCACCGAGAGCGAGATGGCGATCGGCATGGCCCAGGAAGGGGGCATCGGCATCATCCACAAGAACCTGACCATCGAGCAGCAGGCTTTGGAGGTCGACCGGGTCAAACGCAGCGAGCATGGCGTGATCGTCGACCCCGTCACGTTGCCGCCGGAAGCGACGGTCGGCGAGGCGGCCGCGATCATGGACTCGCGAAACATTGGAGGGGTGCCGATTACGAAGAATGGGAAACTCAAGGGGATTATCACACGTCGCGACATGCGTTTTCTCGATTCCGCCGAGACGCGAATCGAAGACGTCATGACCAAGGACAAACTGATTACGGCGGGGGAACAAACCAGTCTGAAAGAGGCGGAACGAATCCTCCGCGAGAACAAAGTCGAGAAACTGCTCCTGGTTGACGATCAATATCAATTGCGAGGGTTGATCACGATCAAGGACATCGACAAGACGCAGCGATTCCCCCGGGCGTCGAAAGACTCGCGGGGGCGGCTGCGAGTGGGAGCCGCCGTTGGCGTCGGCGACCTCCAACGGGCAGCGCGGCTCATCGAGGCCGGTGTCGATGTCCTGACGGTGGACAGCGCTCACGGACATACGAGGAACGTCCTGGAGACCGTCCGTGAGATCAAGCGGCAGTGGCCGAAGATTGACGTCATCGCCGGCAACGTCGCGACTTCGGAAGGGGCAGACGATTTAATTCGTGCGGGGGCGGACGCGGTCAAGGTGGGGATTGGACCGGGATCCATCTGCACGACGCGGGTGGTCTCGGGCGTGGGCGTCCCGCAATTAACGGCGATCGACAGCGCGGTCAAAGTGGCCGCGTCGGCCGGAGTTCCGGTGATCGCAGATGGAGGAATTCGTTACAGCGGCGACATCACCAAAGCGATCGCCGCCGGAGCGAACACGGTCATGCTGGGAGGTTTGCTGGCCGGGCTCGATGAAAGTCCGGGAGAGTTGATCCTGTATCAGGGGCGAACGTTTAAGCGATACCGCGGCATGGGATCGCTGGGAGCGATGGTGCAGGGAAGCAGCGAGCGATATCGGCAAAGTACGGATGCGGACCCAAAAGGGCGGCAGAAACTTGTTCCGGAGGGAGTCGAAGGGCGAGTACCCTACAAGGGAGCGTTGAGCGCGTTGCTGTACCAGTTGATCGGCGGCCTGCGGGCCGGGATGGGATATCTCGGCGTGGGCTCGATCGATCAACTGCGGACTTCTGCGCAGTTCCTGCGGGTCTCGCCGGCGACGGTGAGGGAGAATCACCCCCATGACATTGCGATTACGCAGGAAGCACCGAATTATTCAGTCGAACACGCGCCTTACGAAGGCCTGTGATCGCGACCCCAGACCGTGTCCAGTGATGGCCCTGCTGCTGGCAGGATTCGTCCTGGTTACGGCAGTCGACGTCGAAGCGGCCAATCCGCATCGTCGAGGGGCGCCGCTCGATCGGCTGAAACGCCGCTCCGCCTCAGCCCGTTGGGACGAGCTGCGCCAAACATGGCGCTTCGACCACGCGGATGACGAATCGACCACCGCGGAACCGGCATCGCAGAATGTGCCTGAAGCGGGCGAGCCGGTGGCCAATCGACCGACTGCGTCTGTGGCACCCCGCGATCATTCGACGCCGCACGATAACGCCTGGCAGTCGACGCCGCCGGTCGGCGCCGCGGCGCATCGTCAGCCGGAATGGACGCCGTTTCCGGGAGGGCACAGCATCCAATCACCGGGAACCGTTCCTGCACTGCCGCCGTTGCCGATTGCCAGCGAGTCCGGTCCGTTCCGACCGTTCTCGGATTGGGAAAATGAACTCTCGGCTGTATCCCAGGACCCGCAGGCCGCAGGGGACGACAGCATCGACGGACAGATCGCGACGCCCGTCAGTGTGCTTCCCAAGTCGATCACATCGATTCTCCCCTACTACGACTATGCTCCGGGTGGGGAAGACCCCTGCGAATTCTGTCCGCGTCCAGCGGGATGCCCGGAAAGTGATGACGCGCGGCCATGCCCCAAGCTCGTCTCCATGCCCGAGATCACCAGCTATCGCGAACCGTTCGTCCCGACGCACGTCGCGTGGGAGCCGGCCAATCTGTTTCACAATCCCCTCTACTTTGAGGATCACGCGCTCGAGCGTTATGGGCATACGCATTGCGATGCTCTGCAGCCGTTTGTCTCTGTGAGCAAGTTCAGTGCTCAACTGATCGGACTCCCCTATCAGATGGCGCTGCACCCGATCCATGAGCGACAATACACGCTGGGATGGCATCGACCGGGCGAATGTGTGCCCTATCGATACTATCTTCCGCCGTGGAACACAAAGGCCGCGATTACTGCCGGTGCAGCCTATACCGGCCTGATCTTTCTCATTCCCTGACCTCGGGCTCCACGACTGCCGCGGCGTCGTTTCGTAACCCGGAGCATCAGCGAGGGCGCAATCCGCAATTCCTCGTTGACGCTTTGGGTTTCATTCCGCCTCCGGTGAACCTGGGCGAGCGGATGGTATGCGGTTCATCGTGTAATGGGCGGCCGCCGGGAACCAGGATTCGTCGTCGGCTGCGAGGGACGAGCAGTTCAGTTCGTACACGTAGGCGGTGCGAAGCTCATCGACCCGCAGCACGGTGGTCCGACGGTCTGAGGACTGCGAGAGGCTTTCGATGCGCGGCGAGTACCGGCCGGAATCGGGCGTCGCATACGCGCCCTGCCAGGCACGCGTATAACCTGCAAGCACGTACGACTTGGGATCGAGCGCAACATTCGGATCGACAGGCCGCAGGAAATCGATCTCAAATCCCTCACTTGTCGCCCGCAGTTCTCGAATTCCGTTCGGGACCGGCGACGCGTTGGGCGTCAGCTTCACGATCTCACCGGTGTTTGGTCCTCCAAGCCAGCCGCTATCGAAAATGCTGCCGATGTATACGTCGCCGTTCGACGTCGCCAGGCCGCACATCGGTCCGAGAAACGTCTGCGTGTCCCGTTCCCACGTCGGTCGCGAGAACTGGTAACACGCGCCCTGCAAAGCACCGTCCACGTCCTGCAGCGAGAAGCGCACGAGGAACTTGCTGTTGTATTCGCAGCCAACGCCGTGCCCGGCAAACGGTGCGAGTGGACCGGGAATGTCCAGCGGAAGAAAGAAGATGCCGTTCACACTGCGCGTCCACGGGTGCGGCACCTGCACCGACGCACGCGTTTCAGGCGCATCGACCGCCTCATCGTAAAGACTCCGGACGCCGTAGCGGCGCCCGGGCAGAATGTGATCGATTTCGTTGAACGTGTTGGCGACCCCCTGCTGATCGCTGACAAACAGCCGCCCCTGCGGATCGACAGCGATACCTTGCGGATAACGCAACTCATGGGCATACGGTTCGACGCGGCGGTCACTGTCGACGCGCACCACTTTCCCACGCCATCGCGACGTCCCACGAGACCGGTTCTGTTGGGAGTAGTTGCTGCCGATGCCCAGATAGAGCGCATCGTC